>PMUM01000205.1 GCA_003166855.1 Acidobacteriaceae bacterium
CGCGAGAATCACCCCCGCAATTGGAGTGTTAAACGTCGCCGACATTCCCGCCGCCGCGCCGCACGCGAGCAACACTTTTCGCTCGACCGCCGTCGTATGCAACACCTGTCCCACCAGAGACCCAATCGCTCCTCCCGTCTGAATGATCGGACCTTCCGCGCCAAACGGCCCGCCCGTTCCAATCGCGATCGCCGCCGAAATCGGCTTCAGAATCGCCACCTTCGGCTCAATGCGGCTGCGGTTCGTCAGCACCGCTTCCATCGCCTCCGGAATGCCGTGGCCCTTGATCTTGGACGACCCGTACTTCGCCATCACTCCCACGNNCCAAGCCGCCCGCCACTGGAACCAGAATCACCCACGCCCCCAGATGATTCGATCCCACACTGCGGAACGTCGTCGACCACTCGTGGAAGAAGAAAAGATTGGTGAACAGCCCAATCAGCTTGTAGAGCGCGTAAGCTACCAGTCCAGCCACGAGCCCAATCGCAGCCGCAAGAAACGACACCAGCACGATGCGAAACTGCGCCGGCTGCGGAGCTGTCGAAGTCGAGTTTGAGGGTGCGTTAGTTGCCATCTGTGTATTTAACCGCCATCTGAATGTCTCGGGAAGTGCGCGACGCATGCGAGCCTTCGGGTTTTGGGTGGCGCAGCGCTTTCAGCGCTGCGAATCCGGGCTCAGCTATCAATAAGGGCCTTAACCGCCCGAGGTACGTTTCAAAGCGTGCTCCATTATCCGATCAACTCGCGGTGCGCTTATCTCGCGTCTCTTTCTCCGGCATCAACCGCTGCAGCGCCGCCACCAGACCCGGCGCCGCACTGCGCAACTCTTCGTGATGATGTAGCGCCAGCTCCCCCAGCACCCGCTCGCCCTTCGGCGTCAGCGCCAGCAACACTTCGCGCCGGTCGTCCTGCGCCCGCTCGCGTTGCACGTACCCTCCACCCTCCAGACGGTTGATCAACTCCACTGCGCTGTGATGCTGAATGTGCATCCGGTCGGCCAGCTCCCGAATCCGCGGCCGCACTCCCTCCGGCATCCCCTTGATGGCCAGCATCAGCTGGTACTGCCCCCGTTCCAGCCCGGCCGCCTGCACCGCTTGCTCGCTGAAATGCAAAAACCTCCGAATCTGGTAACGAAACTCGGCCAGAGCCTGATAATCCGACAGGGTAAGTTTCTTCATGCCGCCGATTGTATCGTCTCGCGATAGTACCTGAATATTATATCGTAAAGCGATATACTCTGAATCATTGCCGTCAGCGTCCCCAGATTGCCAGAGGGGCATTCTCGGGTGCCCCATTTCTCGCGCGCTCTTTGCGCGAGAAGTGGGGTCTTTCGCCCGCCGTGTCGTGCCCTCCATCGATCTAGGCGCCATACTCCGCATTATCGTGAAGGACATATCAGAGTAATGTCCTCACAGGGTTTCCTTAGTGAACCTTAGTGTCCTTAGTGGTTAGCGTTTGTTCCTCTGGGAGTCCGTGAAACCCGCTCCTCTGGCACTCTTTCCGTCCATCCATTTAGAATCCTTAGTCCACAATTTCGCCTTACCCACAGGAGAACCCCACCGTGATTCCGCGCTACACCCGCCCCGAGATGGCCCGGATCTGGAGCGACGAAAACCGCTTCCGCACCTGGCTGGCCGTCGAAGTCGCCGCTACAGAGACCCTCGCCGAGGCGGGCCTCGTCCCCAAAGATGCCGCCCACGCCATCCGCGAGCGCGCCGACTTCCGCGTCGAACGCATCCACGAGATCGAAGCCGAGGTCCGCCACGACGTCATCGCCTTCACTACCGCTGTAGCGGAGATCGTCGGCCCGCATGCCCGTTGGTTCCACTACGGACTCACCTCCAACGACGTCGTCGACACCGCGCAAGCCCTGCTCATCCGCCAGTCTTCGCAGGTAATCGCGCAAGACCTCCAGCGCCTCGCCGAAGTCCTCGAACGCCGCGCCCGGGAGTTTAAAGACACTCCCATGGTTGGCCGCACCCACGGCGTTCATGCCGAGCCCATCACCTTCGGATTCAAGATCGCCAATTGGTATTCCGAGACGCAACGCAACATCGTGCGTTTCATGGCCGCCGCCGAAGATATGCGGATAGGAAAGTTTTCTGGCGCGGTGGGAATCTTCGCTCACCTCACGCCCGAACTCGAAGAAAAGATATGCGCGCGCCTGGGCCTGAAAGCCGCTGCGGTTTCCTCGCAGGTCATCCAGCGCGACCGCCACGCGCATTATCTCGGCACGCTCGCCGTGATCGCCTCAACCTTAGACAAGATCGCCACCGAGATTCGCCACCTGCAGCGCACCGAAGTCCGCGAGGCCGAGGAGTTCTTCAGCGAAAAGCAAAAAGGATCCTCCGCCATGCCCCACAAGCGCAATCCGGTGACCGCCGAGCAGATCAGCGGCCTCGCGCGCGTAGTCCGCAGTAACGCCCAGGCAGGACTGGAAAATGTCGCCCTCTGGCACGAGCGCGACATCTCGCACTCGTCAGCCGAGCGCGTCATCCTGCCGGACTCGACCACGCTCGTCGACTATCTCCTGAGCAAGACCACGAACCTGATCGACACGCTCTTCGTCTATCCGGACCGCATGCGCGTCAATCTCGAAAGCACGCACGGCCTGATCTTCAGCGGACAGTTGTTGCTTGATCTAGTCGAACACGGCGTAAGCCGCGAAGATGCCTACCGCCTCGTCCAGTCTCATGCCATGCGCGCTTGGAAAGAAAACCTCGACTTCCATCAACTAGTCCTGGCTGACAAAGAAATCACCAGCAAAGTCCCGCGCAAGCAGATCGAATACGCCTTCGACCTCCCACGCCAACTGAAAAATGTAGACAAGATTTTCGCCCGAGTATTTGGCGCAAAGAAAAACGGCGGCAAGATGAAGAAGAAGATGAAGTTAACCAGCAAGAAGTAAGCGCATGGTTTCCTTCGTGTACCTTTGTGTCCTTAGTGGTTAAGTCTTCAACCCGAAGCCGACCCAGACCGCTGCGAGTTCCCACGAATGCACATGATCTCCCGCTCCGGACCATAACCACGATGATGCGCTTCGCTTGGCACGACGTACATCTTCAACTCGCTCCAATTCCATCGACTCGCATAACTCGGCGTGCCGCACGAACAATGCAGAATCCATTCGTCCCAACATCCCGCAGTAATCGGCGCCAGATACGACCCGTTTTCATACGGGCTGAACCCGACGAGGTACCGGGTGCGGCACCGCGGACACTCGACGCAATGGCGGACCCGGAATCCCATGGTGCTCTCGGCTATCAGCAGAACGGGATTCGTGGAATGGGCTCAACGCCAGAACCCCGCTTGCCCGACGTTAGCTGAAAAGATGGCAGCGCATTGGACGTTTGCGGACTCCGATACCGCACCTTGGACGTTTGCGGACCTCTCTCCTCTCTGCGATCGCACCTTTTAGAGCGCGGTCCGAAAACGTCCAGACTGCGCAGACGAGTCGGCTATCATAGGCAGGCGTTTCCGATTTCTCTGATCGCCCATCAATCAGAAATTATCGGCTCCCCGAGCGGGATGGCTTATGAATTTGGACTTGCAAGTCTGTTCCCGTGCGCGCTTGTCGCGCGATCCCCGCTTCGACGGCAAGTTCTTTATTGGAGTCGTCGGCAGCAGGGTCTACTGCCGTCCGATTTGTCCCGCGCCAACCGCGAAGGAAAAGAATTGCCGGTACTTCGCCAGTGCCGCCGCCGCAGCCGAAGCCGGATTCCGTCCCTGTCTGCGTTGTCGCCCCGAGTGTTCACCCGGAACTCCCGCCTGGCTGGGAACTTCCAACACCGTTTCTCGAGCCCTGCGTCTGATCGGCGAGAGCGGCCTCGAAGATGGCGGCGTCGAAGTTCTGGCCGAGCGGCTAGGAGTTGGCTCGCGCCACCTGCGCCGCCTCTTCCTGCACCATCTCGGCGCCACTCCCATCGCCGTCGCGCAGACCCGCCGCCTGCACTTCGCCAAGAAGTTGATCGACGAGACCACCCTGCCCATGAGCCAGATCGCCCTTGCCTCCGGTTTTGGCAGCGTCCGCCGCTTCAACGCCGGCATTCGCAAGGTCTATCATCGAACCCCCACGCAGATCCGGCGCCTGGTTCGCCAGACCACGACTCAACCGGGCAATCAATATCTCTTCCGCCTGCATTTCCGCCCACCGTATCACTGGCAGGGCATGCTCGACTTTCTCGCTGCCCGCGCCACTCCCGGAGTCGAAGTCGTGGAATCCGGTACATATCGGCGGACCATTTCCCTGCATGGCCGTGCTGGGTATTTCGAGGTTTCCCTCGACGATTCCCGCGACGCGCTTCTGGTTCGCATCGAATTCGCCGATCCCCAGTCGCTCTTCTTCATCGTCGAGCGCATCCGCGCCATGTTCGATCTCAACGCAGACTGGGCGGCCATCGTACCCAGCTTAAGAGCCGATCCCGCTCTGGCAGCCAGAGTAGAACTTGATCCCGGCCTTCGCGTTCCCGGTTGCTGGGATGGCTTCGAACTCGCGACCCGCGCCATTCTCGGCCAGCAGATTACGGTCAAGGGCGCGACGGCCCTCGCGGGCCGCATTGTCAGCACGTTCGGAAAGACGTACAAGGGGCCGGGCGGTCTCACGCATCTCTTTCCCTCCGCCGAGATTCTTGCCGAGGCCAAACTCACGACCGTCGGCGTCACCGGTGCCCGCGCTGAAACTATTCGCAGCCTGGCCCGCGCCGTTTCCTCCGGCAAGATCAGCTTCGCGGGAGTCGTCGATTCCGACGCATTTCTCGATCGCCTGTGCGAAATCCCCGGCATCGGCAAATGGACCGCACAATACGTTGCCATGCGTGCGCTCCGCGAGCCTGACGCCTTTCCCTCCAGCGATCTTGGCCTTCTCCGTGCCTTGGCTTTGGCCACTCCTCGGGAACTGGAACAGCGCGTCCAAGCCTGCCGACCGTGGCGCGCCTACGCGGCCATGTATCTTTGGAAAATCGCCAGTCAGTTCGCCCCGCGCGCTGCCCGATCATCTTCCCGGCAGTCCCAGAAACACAAGGTCGCAGGATCGGCTCCTGACCACTCCATCTCAATAGCTGTGTGAGGGAACAATAAAACTCAATCCAACAGCGGTCGCGCCGATCCGCCCAACAGCGATGGATTCATGTTGAAGATGTTGTGATGTCCCTCGGGCCCGCCCCACGCAAACATGATCGAGACCATTGGGAACCCGCCCGCCCGCAGCGTGAACCCGCCCGCAAAACTGTGCCGCAGATGGTCGAATCCCAAATCTCCGCGCGTCAGCGCCACCCGTCCCTGGTCGGCCGTGAACTTAAATCCAAACGGCCCCCAGATCGAATGCTCGAAGCCTTCCTGCAATAGCAACAGATTGGGCGCGCGATACCGGTAGTCTTGATAACTCCCCAGCGACATCGCGCCGTTAATATCCGACCCGCCCAGCGTCTGCTGGAAATAGAACGGCACCGCGCTCGTTGCCGAATTCATCGACTCCGAAAGCAGCAGCCGCACATTGATCGACCCATTTCGGTTCCTCGAGATGCCGGGGCACTTTTCTCCGATGGGCGCACACGAGTCCGGACCAACCCCTTCCGTACTCTTCGCCCCCGACTGCGTGTACCCATACAAATACAGCGTGTGATTCAAATCGACTGTCCAGCGCTGAAACGAATTCTGTGAACTTGATGGCGCGAAGAACTCCTGAATGTTTCCCATGTAGTTCAGCTCCAGGTGCTCCGCGATCACCGGCTTGATGCGCACTCCCTGCGCCAGTTGCACAAATCCCGGCTGCAAATTCAACCCCGGCGCTGTCACATTCGTGTAGTTGGCGTAAATCGATGGCACCGACTGCCCGTTCTCTCCCCGGATATTTACCCACCGCCCATTCACTTCCCCCAGCAGCGCCAGGTTCAGCTTGCGGATCGCCGCCCATTCATATACCGGTTTGATCGCATTCACTCCCACAATCGTCTGCGTCATCCCAAACACCGACGCTCCCGCCAGCGAGGAATCGTTCCCCAGTCCAAAATAATTTAGCTTGTTGAGTGAAATCGTCTGCGCGTACAGATTAAAGACAGTGTAAGGATGCACCGCCAGATTAGACTTCTTCGCCTTCGGCGCCGTGCTCCCCGATCCGCCGGCGCTCGGTTCATTCACATGGATCGTCACTTCCGGCGTATGCACCAGCGTCAGGTATCCGCCGGCGCGCCAAGCTCCGCTAAAGGAGCCCACCGCATCCATGTCCCAACTCGTCCGCCAGTTCTTCGTATTCCTCGACTCCACGAATGCCCCGCCGAGCCCGAATCCGTTCTGTGGCGGCATGCTTCCCGCTGCAATGTGCAACGGATGATCCGTGAACAACTCGATCGCGCATCCCGGCGCCGCATTGAAGCCGCCTTTGCAGGCATCGCTCATCCGCTCGCCCTCGCGGCGAAAATCCGCCTGCAGCCAGTTCTCCTGAGCCCGCGCGCACGGAATCATCGCGCCCATCGACGCAAGCCACAGCAGCATCACCACACCCCAACCTGTGGCCCCGGACGCATTCGTCCGGGGCGGCCGAGCCCTATTTCTTCGGTCCACGGGAGCCCCCTTTCTTCTTCGACTTGCTTCGGCCCCGCATCCTCCGCTCACCCGCTTCGTCGGCCACGGCCGCAATCTCGATCACGCGCTTGCGTTTCGGCACTACTCTCGCCCGCGCCGCCGCCGCGTCCTCATGCGCTTCATGGATCGCCTCGGTCACGTGCCGGATATACTTCGCTGCCTCACCCTCGGTCTTAACCGCATTGATGTAGATCTCGCTGTGATAGCGCAACGGCAGCCGCTTCTCCGCCTCGTGCAGATACTCCATCTGCGCCTTCAGCAACGCCGACACAGGCCGGTTCGGATTAAACGCATTCTTCGGCCTCGGCACATGGATCATCATCATAGTTCCTCCTCACAGCGCGCGCGCGTCTCGTGCCTATACATCAAAGTCCGGACAATCCGTCCGCATCACATCTAGCGACAGCAGGTTTCGCGCCGGATCCACCGCTCCCGAGTTCGGCTCGATAAACACATCCGCGCTCGTTTCCCGCGGGGACCGTGGCGCATAATCCCCCAGAAAGAACTTCGTCACCGTTGCGGGAATCGACGCGTGGTCGAACACGCGATTCACCACCGTGCCTTTCGGAATCCACGGCGACACCAGAATCGCCGGCACCCGCACTCCCAACCGGTCAAACGCAAAGGGCAGTCCCGTTCCTGTGTCATTCGCCGACGCCGTGAACTGATCCTTCGGACACGCCGGAGGCACCACGTGGTCGTAGATCCCGCCATGCTCGTCATACACAATCAGCAGCGCCGTATTCGGCCACAGCGGCGAGTTCTTGATCGCGTTGTAAACCTGCCCTATGTAGATTTCTCCTGCCTGCACGTTGTGGTCGGGATGTTGATCGTTGGCCACTTCCTCGCCGCTGTCACTCTCGTGATCGTTGAAGTTCGGCTCCACGAACGTATAGTCCGGCAAATTCCCCTTGGCGCAGTCATCCAGAAACTGCGGAAACGTGCCGAACAATTCCGGCTGATTCTCCAGCAGGTTCGTAACCTCCATGGTCGAGCTGGTCGTGTCGTAGTAGTACAGCTTCGACGTGTGCTTCGGCGTCGCCCCAATCAGCCGGTCGTAGATACTCTTGAACGGCTCGTTGATATAAATCAGATTCATGTCCACGCGCCCGAACGACGTCCCGTAATGCGCGAATGCCCGGTTGCAGATCGTCGGTCCCGGAATCGACGCGAACCAGCGGTTGAACACCGCAAACTCCAGTGCCAGCGTCGTCAGCACCGGAAGATCTTTCTGCGCGAAGTAATACATGATCTTCTGCGAATGCCCCACGTCGCGCTGCTGGTTGAAGTAGCTCTTCACGAACCCCTGCATGTTGGCCACGCGATTCGGATCGCCACCAAAGATCTGCAAATCCACCGCCGGAAAATGATGATCCGGATCCGGCTGCAGCTGCGCCTGAAACTCCGCCAGCGCCTGCGCCTTCACCGGATTCCCATTCGTATCCGGATTGCTCAAGTCCGGCGTCACCCCATCGATCGCCGTATTCACCGCCTTCAGCGATCCCAGCATGTGATCAAACGACCGGTTCTCCATCATCAGCACGACGATGTGTTGCAGCTTGTCGAGTCCAGGCGGCATAGAAACACTCCTGCGATGAATAGTGCAGTTCACTTCGAAAACGTTTCGTAGGATCCCAGGGGAAAGGCGACGAAAGTGGCAGGACAACTTTGGACGAAATGTCTCCGTCCGCGGCAACAATGTCAACCATGTTACGAATTCAGAACGGGATGGATGCGAGGACAGGTTGTGGAAGAATTGAAGGGCTGCAGTGGTCGCGGGGCGACGCACAAAAATAGCCCAGAGCCGGCCCTGAGCGCAGTCGAAGGGACTTCAGTCCTGCGTCAGCCGCAAGCGAATGCAAACCGGGTCCCGCAAGGGGACGGCAGGAACGCCGCGCGAGTTCGAAACAAAGACCCCATCGGCAGCGTCGCCACCCGCCGAATGCGCTAGATGCGCAGTCTCCGACGCGCACTCCCGATGAGAATTGCCAGCCCCGTCCCCAGCAAGCCCATAGTTCCGGGTTCGGGAACAGTCGTAGTGCTGCCGCAACCGCCTC
>PMUM01000281.1 GCA_003166855.1 Acidobacteriaceae bacterium
GCAGAGTCCGCAGCTGGCCTAGATTCTGTCCTGGCATTTGTGGCGGCGCATTTCGCGCGCGCCCAAGAAGGCCCCGCAGCCGTTCTTGCAGGGCCTCAACTTCGCAGGCCGACCGCCAAGCTGGTCGGGCTTCCGTCTCGCGGCATTACGCCGGGCGAGTTCCGAGGCCAAGAGCGGGTAGGGCACGGTGCGGAGTTGCTCGCGGATGAGGTCTTCGTCGGTAACTGGAACGATCGTCGCTGTCAGGGTCCTTTCCGGCCCCGGAAAGGGTATTTTAGCGGCGTCCGGGGTGGCTTTTCTCCCGATCGATAACTATCTGCTATTTGTACGTACATTCATGTATGTATATCGAGTGATTCGATCCCTTCAATACTCCGGGGAGCCCTAAAACCACCAGGACCACAACCAATCGACGCAGGTGTGTGTGATCACCGACGCGGGCACGCGGCGGTTCTCGCGCCACGCACGGCCGTAGAAGATCCCGGCGATCGTGGCGAGAAGGACGTAGCGCCAGTTGAAGTGTGCGGATCGCTTGTTGAAGTGCGAGAGGCCGAACAGCACCGATGCGACGATCAGGGCAGCCCGGCGTCCCACTCGCCGCTCGAGCAGGTTTTGCACCCAGGCGCGAAAGAAAAGTTCTTCCAGTACGGCGACGAAAACGAAAATCCCGGCCCACGAGAGAATCGCTTTACCCAGCGGAGGCAGGTTGGAGTGGGGATGGAGGAATCCGAGCGCGAATCCGAGCGCGAGCACTGCAGGTGCGAAGAACAAGAGTTCGCGCAAGCCGGTTCTCCAGTCGCTCAGTCGCAGGTGAAAATCGAACCCGGTGCCGTCGAGATGGCGGATGGCGAGGAAACCATAAAGGCCCGCATCCAGCAGAAGCAGGTTGTTCAGGCCGCGCAAGCCCGAAGGCCACGCAAGGTCGAACCAGCGCAAATCGACGGCGAGGCCCAGGGTGAGAAGAATGAGTGCATCACGCCAGTTGCCGCGCTGTTCGTGGTCGACTACCGCCGCCCGCGCCAGCATCCACGCGATCACGACCGGCAGCACGGCGTATAAAGCGAACCACTGCCAGCGAAAGATGTGCTGCGTCACTGCGATGACAATGTAGGGCACAACCAGCAGCCCGGGCAGCGCTATGCGCATGGCAAGCGGCCACCGTGCAACTCTCGCTGCCACGCGATCGGCCGCAAATCCAAATGCGGCCGCGGGCACTAACTCGGCGATCAGGACCGCAATTACGACCGGCGTTGCGTTCGACATTCGCACTATCTTAATCCGGGCTGAGCAACCGCCCGGCAAGTGCGTCGTGCCGAGGCAACGCCGGCGCCCCCTCAAGCCGCGAGTGGCAATCCTATTTCGCCGGATGCAAAGCGATCCGAAAGAGTCTCATAACACTTCTTCCTTGAAATGGATGGAACCGAATTGGCCCACTTGCCCAGCCTTGGAAGACTTGCCAAATCTGCTGCGGAGTGCGCCTGCAGGAGGGAATTCGCTTCAGCGCCGGACCGCACCGGCCTTGCTTCTCTTCCGGCAGCGCGGTGAGGCGGCCGCCGGCCTTCTCGCTATTTGGATAGTGAGGAGAATGATGTTTTCGTTACATGGTCGGGAAGTCGCATTCGGTGTGACCGCATCGCTTGTGCAGAGGGCCGCCTCGGACTAGAATTCCGTCGAATCTTCGTAAGGAGGCATTCATGGCCGCCGCTCCGGTCCTGCCCGCATCGCCCGTCCCTACTCCCGAATCTGCACCGCTTTCCGCAGGCGCTCGCATCGTCAACACCTTCATCGCACCGTCGAAGACTTTCACAGATCTGCGCAACGCGGGTGCGTGGGCTTGGGTGGCGCCTTTTTTGCTGCTGGCAGTCGTCTGGGTGGCATTCATTTACACAGTCGACAAAAAGATCACATTGCGAAAAGTAACTGAAGAGCAGGTTCAGGCCATTCCAAAGGTGGCGGACCAGTTCGAGAAAATGCCTGCGGACCAGCGCGAGCAGCAGTTCGAATTGCGCACAAAGGGCACCCGTTATTTCGATTATGCGAAGGCGGTGCTGCGGTTCGGTTGGCTTGCCCTAGTTGCTGGAGTCTTACTGGCGTCGTTCAAATTCGGTGCGGGCGCGGATGTCTCTTTCAAGAATTCATTGAATATCGTTGTCTTCGCCAGCTTACCCATGGTCGTGCAACTTCTGCTGGGGATTGCTTCTTTACTGGCTGGCATGAGCCCTGACGGCTACACTCCGGACAATCCCGTTGCCAGCAACCCAGCGTACTTCATGAACATGGCGGATTCGCTCGTCCGCTACTCGCTTGCTCGGGGATTCGACATCTTTGAGGTCTGGACACTGATCCTGGCCGCGATCGGATTCAGTTGCGTCGGCAAAGTGAAAAAGGGGACCGCGTTCGGCATCGTTTTCGGCTGGTACATTCTGCTGGCGTTGGTGGGCTTNNTCCAGCGGCGTTCTCGTAGTCTTCGAAGAAGCCAGCGTCAGTCTGCGATGGATTCAATCGTCTGCACTGCATCTGGCGGAAGCGTCAGGTCTAGGCTGGACAGATCTTCCCTCATGTGATCGGCGCTGGAAGTGCCGGTCAACGGCAAGATGCCCACTGTTCGCGCGAAGCTGAATATGACTTGCGTCGGAGTTGCGTGCAGTTGCTCCGCGAGTGCGATCAGCTGCGCGTCCTTCATCACCTCCCGGTTCGCGGTGAGCAGCGAGAATCCCTGATAG
>PMUM01000289.1 GCA_003166855.1 Acidobacteriaceae bacterium
GTCAGCCAGCTGAACCAGAATCTGGCGCAGAAATCAATCACCATGACCGTAACCGACGAGGCCAAGAAGTGGGTCCTCAGTCAGACACTCAGCGATCGCAGCTACGGCGCGCGTCCGCTGCGGCGTGCCTTGCAGAAGTACGTCGAAGATCCGTTGTCGGAGGCGCTGATCCAAGGCACCATCACCACGCGGCCGGCGTTCATCGAGGTCTTCCTCGAGGACAACAAGCTGTACTACCGTCCGGTGGACTCGCAGGAAACCGAGAGCGTGCTGCTATACGAGAACTAGAGTTTGTGTCCTCCGGTTCCACCATCGCCAGCCCGACCGCGTACGCTCACACATCTTGCTCTGCCTGCTGGCCTACTACGCTGAGTGGCACATGGGCCAAAATCATGGCTCCCCTTCTGTTCGACGATAACGACAAAGCGGCGGCGGCGCAACGGCGCACTCCGTAGTGGCGCCCGCCCAGCGTTCGCCCGCGCTGAAGCTAGGGCCTACAAACAGAAGAGCCAAGCAGTTGCGAAGAAGCTGAAATTGAAAATGATTTTCAAAAAAGTGCAGGAAGGGTGCAAAATTCGCCGCACATAACGGCATTTTCGGGTACGATCGGCGAGATAGATTGTTTTATTTTCGTTGGCGTTGGAGTTTTTCACTCGCTTTCGAGGCGGCCTTTCCCTGGCGGGCGGACCACCAGCGGTCGTGCCCTAACGAAAGTCCACGCCGAAAGTCCCGAGTGCGGTTGCCCGTAGTGCAAAACATGCTCCTCAACCGCACCACTTTGGGACAGAACCTGTACCGATCTGAATTCGCTCTGCCACAATTCAGTCTCGGGGCAGGGACAGCTGCTCTGGGTTGGGTCGCTTGCAAAATAGTTTTGGACGTGGTTTAGCTTGGTGTCCATTAACCTCGGAATTTGGTTCTATGGGGTTGAAATGGGCGACGCAGGCGAAACGATTGAACCTGAGGAAAGCCAGTAAATACGCGGGTTTCCACGGCTCGGCAATTCCAAGCGGCCCCTGGCTGCGTCGCCCCGTCACCGACTGCTCCGTCATGTACAGGTTCTTTTTAGGATGCGCATCATGCACCTCCGCCAGAACACTCGTCTCGCCACCATACAGGTGAAAGGCCGTCCCATCGACATACTTGCTCGCCGCCGGATCGCCCAAAATGGATAGCGGGTACGAGGGTACATCCGGGTTGTGATCGTAGAGCAGAATCTTCGTCCGAATTTCCCGCCTTTTCAAACGCAGGCCCCAGGTCCTTCGCTATGAACGTGTCCTGCTGCTGAGCAAACATCACCATGCTGGGCGTGTTCTTAGGATTCAGCGGCTCATTCTCGATCGTGATCGCATCGATCGAGATCCCCTCCGCTCGCATGTCCTCAATGTACTTTACGAAATACTTTGCGAATGCGCCGCAATACTCTGGCTTGAGCTCGCCGCCTTTGACATCATTGTTTGTCTTCATCCACGCCGGAGCAGACCAGGGCGATCCCAGGATCTTGATCCCCGGCCGAATCGCCAGAATCTCCTTCAGCACCGGAATCACATCAGCGCGGTCCGGGCCAGGTTGAACTTTGCCATCTCCACATCGGTCTCGCCCGCTGGCAGATCATCGTGCGAGAACACGCGGTCGTTCATATCGGAGGCTCCGTTGCTCAGCCGCAGGTAGCTCACTCCGATCCCGTCGCCACCCGTGGTGAACAGCTGCTTCAGCAGGGCCGTCCGCGGTCCGGCGCCCATGCGCATCAGCAGCTGCGCACTTCCTCCCGTCAGCGCAAATCCAAAACCGTCCATGGTCTGCAAGTGTTGCGCATCGTCAACCGTCAGCAGCGACAACTGACCGGCATCGGAAGAAAAGTGCAGCGAGTTGGGCTGCTGCGCTACTATGGCAGTCCGGGCAGGCGTCGTCAGCCAGAACCTTGCCTCTCGCTCCTGTTGCGCGCTCGACAACACGGTAGAAAACAGCAAGGCACAAGACGAAAACAATAGCAATTTCAGCTTCATGAGACCTCCGCCTTACGAAGGGCCGGGCCTTTTTCCAAAGACACTCCCTGGGGGCCTGCGAGGGACAGGACATTCTACTCCGGTTGTTCTGGAGGACTATTAGCGGCAACTTCAGGAACGAATCGACGTAGAGAAAGGCTTTTCCGTTTATCACAAACCTTCGTCAAAGGCCGGGCGCATCCTGTGTTTCAGGATCGGAACCGTGTCCGGTTTGATCCGTCAACCGTGGCGAACTGGTTGAGAAGCGTGTGACCGAGTCGATACTTTGGCCCACTCAGCGGAGCACGCTCCTATTGTACTAAGCGGTAAAGATCCACACCGCCGTTGTAATTGGGCACATAGATTTGGCCGCCATCAATCACAGGCGGATCAAACTTGTTGAACAGAAACGTAACGGCAAAGCGTTGCGAGTCCCACAAAACCTTTAGCGATCCATCGGTAGCGAGGTGAACGGCGTCGTAAACTAGCAAACGGCCATTTACCACCTGGGCATTTGCATCACCGTAGGGGATCGTGCACACGAGGATTGCCGAGTTAGAATCTGCTCCATTGCTGGATCCGGAACAAAATCCACCCGGCATTCCTCCTGGAGGGTTCCCCCGCACGTCCGCGCTCGCGAATTCGTTGCTTTGCGCGATATAGGTTAGAGTTCCCGTGGAACTGACGGCCCATTTATGCAATTGTGAATTCTCACCCCAAGCGAAGATCGTCCATGACTTAAGGACCGGATCAAAAAATTGTACGGGTGTCATATGTAGGTGCGCCGTGTCTCCACCGGGGAAAAAGTTCAACTTAGTGGGATTGGGGGGACACGGGTCGACTGGCCCGGGGCTCATGGTCAGCCAGACCGGAGGCGCTGCGAGTTTTGCACAGTTCGCCTTCGCGTTGGCCAGGTCTGCGGGCGTAGTGCCGCCAAGGTTGGCGGTCTTGATCGGATATGCGATTCCATCCTTTCCTGTGGCGACGCAAACGCCAATCGAGAAGATGCACGCCGGGCCGGCCGATCCCCAATCTTCATCCGACCAATTTCCGCTGGCCATCTTGGGGAAGACAAGAAGGACTGGCTTGCCACGCTCGTTGATATTTGCCACCAGTGTCGCGTCCTTGAGCGAGAGGTTCATCCTGCTCCCCACCGGCTTGGCAGCTTCGCTGGGCGCGCTTTGCCCCGCCAGCTTAGTTGCCGGCAGTCGCTCTTGCCCTGACCGTACCAGGTCCGTCCAGGGTGTCCAGTGGTCAATCACCTGCAGGCTGGCTTTCGTTCCTTCTGAAGCAGGTGTGTACTGCACTTTCACGAATGACTCACCGAACTGTGTCTTGCCATCAAAATCCCCATTGCCAGTAATCGCGTAAAGGAAGCCGTTATCATCTGCGGTAAGCCCCTGTCCGCCCATCCATATACCGGCACCTTCGCCCTGCGAGGTGGCCAAGGCGGCGGCGATCGAATTAGTGGCGCAGTCGAAGGCGAAGATCCAGCCCGCCGCCCTATTTCCAGTTTCCTGAACAGTCCCAGAAGCCCAAAAGACCGTCTTACGGCCATTCACGTTGGTCAACACCAGCGAACTGCGCTGCTTGCGCATGGTACTGCTGTAGGACTCCGCGCCGCTAGTACCGGTTACTAGAACCGGCGCGACTATCCGCGTTCCATCGGCCACATTCAGGACAAACACAAAGTATTTTCCGTTTTGCGGCGTGCCATCCGGCGAAATCCACGAGACCAGGTACACTCGTTGCGTGTCGGGGTCGATGACACCCGTGCTTAACACTCCCCATTTGTCATTGATCGCGTGGCAATCTATTGTCGGGAAGTTACCAACGCAGCCATCAGGCGCGGTCTTCTGCGGACCTGTCGGTGTGTTTCCGTTGATTGGTGTATCCAATGTGACGCTCCACAAAGCTGCACCATCGTGAGCATCAACGCCGCGCACAATGTTCGCCATCGATGGCAGCACCATGACATCGTGGGTGCTACCGTCAGGAAGCTTCACGTTAGGCAAGATGAGCGGCTGGGCTTCCATGCCTCTCGCATCACCCAACACTGGAATAATGGTAGCTCGAACAATCCCCTTGGATTCCACCGCGGCTTGCGTGAGTATCGTCTCGTGCTGATTCCAACCGCTTCTTGAGTTATCCGCAGAACGTGTGAGCCACGGCACCATGGTTGATTGGGACAAACAGTTCTCTGCCACCGCGAACAGAAACGTGCAGATGAGCAATAGGTGACAGAGTTTCATAAGTCCTCACATCAGGCAGTCACTGTGTGAATCGTGCAAACGATTAAGCCTGAGTAGCGCCTCATTTGCGCGGATAACGAAGCCGCGGCCTCTCGTGCTTCTTTGCAGATCGTTCGCACGGAACCCACCAGAGAAGAACCTCATTTCGGAATGAATACCCTCGAAGCAAACTCTTTCGGCGGCCACCGCGGAGGTCAGCCGTCAAAAAACGGCGATCGCTTCATTTCCATACGGACGGAGGAACAACGATGTCGTCGGCTGGCACAAGCGTGTTCACCGAAACATGTGGCCAAGTGAGGGTGGCAAAATTGAGCAGTACCGTCTGGGTGTACTGAATCTGTGTGAATCGTACTTTGATTTTGCGAGATTTGTCCAAATCAAACGGCGGTGTGATGGAGAACGTCGGCACGCGCTGGCCTTGAACACTGCGACTCGCCTTGATCTTCAAAGGAGGGTCCCCAACCGTGTACGGTGGTACCTCGATGGTCTCTTCGACAGTTTCAATCCAGAAGACGGCAGTCATCTGCACGGCCTGGGCGTTGGGTGCAGCTGCATTGGCCTGGCCCAGCAAAAATGCGATGTTGTCGGTTCCACCTCCGAAAAGTCCAACCGGAGGCGGCGGAGCAGTGGAAACGAAAATGGTGGTTGTGCTAATGATGTTCTGCTTGCTGATGTGATCCCGCAGCAAACTGTTTGGATCGTCCAGCATGGCTTGCGTGATGGTGTCGCGGGTTATAAACGGCCCCAGATCTTGAGGGATTCTAGGCGTGTTCTTGTTGCTGGCGGTCTGACTTGCGAACTTGATTTTATTGGCAGGGTTTGTCGTTTGGAACGGCGTAATGTCCACTGCAGCGATTGTCGGTGGCCCGGGCTTCGCGGGATCGACGAGTCCTTGAGCCTCGATTGTCGTGCCGTGAGGAATGGAGGCCATGCGCGTAACTGTTTCCCCTAGCTGCGGGATACTGGTAACTGGTACGTGGATCCAAATTCCGGGCTCGACGTGGATACCGACACTTTCGCCGTGGATCGTAATATCGTTAATGGTCTGCAGATAGGGCACTCCGTTGAGGAAAGCGTCTGGCTGCGCCGCACTGCCGCGGTTCGGAACCGAGCCCAAGCTTGGCGAGAACGAGAGGCTCTCGGAGGTCAGGTTCAATTCTAAAATGTTGTCGCGGGGAGGTGGGGGTGGGGGAACTGGATTCGGGAGTGACGTTGGCGTAGCGGTACTATCAGGCCGAAAGATGGTGTTGAAGCCGTTTCCAACCCAATCTCCAACAAATGCGGAAAGTGGACCGAGCGGCGGAGGAGGCGTGGGTGGGACGGGCTTAGTATGATCCGGGCGAAGTTGCCCAAACCTGAAGTCACTCGGAAGCTTGATAGATGCTCTGGGATTCGTATCGCTCATGTGTATCGTCCTTCTCGTGCACAATTCAATTTCTCAGCGAAGATCTACGGGAGGCCTAAGACGTTGAATTCCTAAAATGCTGCAGGGTTCCAAGGCACCCCTATTGAGTTATTGCCGAAAACTTGCCCCGGAAGTTCTGAATTCAACCTCGGCAAGCGTAATTGGAGCAGTTTCCTTTCCATCTTCATGCGAATCGGTAATCTCGATAACCGGTTCTCTCACACGGTGTTGGCGAAATATCAACAGGATAAAGAGTCAGTGGAACTTTGCCCGAACTATCGCATCGGATAGAGGGCTATCTATTCGGATAGCGCGCAGATATTGAAACGGGCTAAGCCCGGCGCCGATCAGGAACCTGAGAGATTGCAGTGCGGAAAAGCGGTCGGTAATTACCGGCGCCCAGTAATACTCGTATACATCGATCAATTCGCCAGGTCGGCTAGGGGTGTGTACTCTCACGAATGCTTGCGTCCAATCCTTTTCGCCGGTGTTCAGATTTGCCGCGTACTGCCTGAAGCGAATCTGCTGGGTCGGCTGATCGGATAGTTCACCTTCCTGCGCCGATGCCGTGCAGCACCAGAACCGCGGTTCGCTTTGGGAGCCACGAGACCGCGAAGCGCGGTTGCATGTGGTCCTTGGTTCGAAGTTCAGCGGGAAAAGGGAGGTACCCCCCTCTAGGGACGGTGGGATGGCTTGCATCGATGCGGCATTGGCACTTGAGGTTTGCTTCCGATGCTTCTTCATGGGAGAACCTCGTAAATCGTGTTATCGGTAACAACGCCGCAGTGAACTCGGGACAAAAGCTAAGTCAGATCGTATCGCCCTAATTGAAGCAATCCGCGGCGGTCTGGCTTCATTCGCCGCTAGACATTGTGGAAGTATATGAGTGCCACTCAATTAACGCCTGTTCCGCGCGCGATTGGAGCTTCGTCAACGGCTAAGTCCGTACTTTGAGCGCAAAGGGTCCGCAATCCAATCGTTGTTACGTCACAAGCAGATCCTAGGCATTGTGAATGGAGCGGGCAAACTGCTAGACCGGGAAACAGTATCGACGCGAGTCGCGGCCCGAGCACGGTAGTACAGTCCCGAGTGTAAATCAGCTGACTTCGGCGGTAAGCCGGAAGTAAGGAAAACGCTTGTATGACCAGATACCGACGTTGCTTCGCCGTCGTATGTGCTACGCTCGCAATCGTGACGCCCCTTGCAACAGCCAAGCGCGTATCCCCGAAGCCCGTGCCTCCCGTCGTCGCTGATGGGGTCCAGTATTCAGCGGAGGGCGATGGGAAAAATCAGTACGTCGTGGCAACGGACGTATCCAGTGGAAAGCAGTTGTGGAAAGTGAGGGTGTTCCACACGCCTATCAAGTCCTCGGTCGAAGAAGATGTGCAATGGGTTTTCGTCACCGACCTCAAACTCATTGACAACTCAGTCTTCGTTCGAGACGAGAAGGCTCGATGCTACGCGATTCCCCTTAGTACCCACCGGGTACGTAAGGCACCGTGCGGCACGGTCTTCACACGGCCGGAAACGCTAACACCCTAGCCTGGTGGAACTCGGGTCGCCATGGTCGTGAACCCAGCGGCTGATCGGTTCGCAGGATTCTCGCCCCCATGCCACGCGTTCTTCGTAGCCCAATTTAGAAACCGTCGACTTCGACGACAGCTTTGGCAAATTCTTGTGGAGCTTCCTGCGGCAGATTGTGGCCTACTCCGCCATTGATGATCCGGTGCGCATATTTCCCCGAGAACTTCTTGGCATAGGAACTGGCGTCTGGATGAGGTGCACCATTCGCATCACCTTCCATGGTCAGGGTCGGTACTGTGATAATAGGAGATTGGGCAAGCCGCTTTTCCAAATCATCATATTTCGGCTCGCCTTCAGCCAATCCAAGAGGCCAGCGGTAATTATGGATCACGATGCTGACATGGTCAGGGTTGTCGAAGGAGGCTGCGCTGCGATCGAACGCGGCATCATCCAAGTTCCATTTTGGTGAAGCGAGCTGCCAGATAAGCACTAGCGAGGGAGGTGGTTCCCAATAATCGCTACCCGCACTGGAAGCGAGTGGTCAGGGATCCCCCGCACACATGATGCCGGCTTCGTTTCGAACGCGAGTGGACTCGGTTGGTAGTGCATCAGGGTGTTCGGTCTTAAACTCACAGAGCGATCAGGTTCGGATATCGCAAACTCCTAACTCTATCTTCTGGGGACGAACACAGGATCTAGGCGCCAGGAGGCTACACCCGAGCCTCCTGGCGCTGGGACTATACTGACNNAAATGCAGACTGAAACCCAAAAGCCACAAAATCAGAAGAACAACGAAAATAGTCCAGAGCAGGTTAACCTCCTTTGCTCATTCGCGAGCACCTGAATGTGAGTCCTATTCAAACGCTCGCAAGAAAACCGCTTGCGCGCGAACGAATAGAGCAACAAATGATGGATCCTGCGCGAGCGAATATGCAGGCGCGGGCTGTTGACAAACAACGGCAGAGGTCGGGTCCAGAAGTCCTACTCTTTTTTGGTTCTGGCCTCAGCTTTGGCTCCGCGAACCTCCGCAAGGAACGGCTCGGCTGCAGCTGGAACCGGCACTTTACCCAGCAGCAAAGCCCGAGTCGTGACATTGCGTCCGTATATCGCACGCCTTGAATCATTGTCTTGACGGAGCGATGCACCTGTCAGCGTGAGCCCAGCGAACGCGCCCTTGGCACGGGAGTAGGTCAGGATCTCTGTATCCAACTTCCAATCCGTACCTGCCTCGGCATGCCGTCCAACTGGACCCGCCGCCGCGGAAGCGTCCCCGCCAACTTGGAAATTACTCTCGAGCAGTCTTTGCATTGCTTTCTCATTCTGAAAGACCATGACCACGTCTACAGCTTCCACGCCGATCTGCAATCCCCAGCTTCCACCAGAAATGGTGATGAACGCCGGTGCACTCCAGCCATCCGCCGTACGGCAGGTGGCCACGCCCTTGCCTCCTTCAGCTCCAAAAACAAAGCCACCTTTGACCATGTGCGGTATAACTGCCACGCACTTTGCATGCTCTAAAACTTCTTCCGGGATACCCTTGTCAGGCATCCCCATAATTTCGTGCATCACACTGGTGGCGTTGTCGAGCCGGTCGGTGGCGTCTTGCCGTGCCGACCCTGCCCAGCACAGCGTGCCGAGACCAAACATCGCAAGTACAAAGATCACTTTTTTCATGGGACAGCCTCATTTCTGATACCTCTGCGCCGCTTCTCCGGTTTCGTACTGTGTCTTGGGCACAGATCCGGATTTAAATTCGGGCATACCGAGGTCAATTCGAACTTAGCAAATGGAATTAAAACGGTCTGAGCAAAAATGCTCATACTTGGCAGGCGGAAATTCCCGACGAATTGACACGAAGAAATCTATTTTTGGTTAGCTTCGGATGAAGCCGAAGCTCCTTCCAGAGATGGTCAATTCTGCTCAGATCTCAGAAAGACGGGAGATTAAAAAAGGTGGTAGCACTCAAAATACGCAGAAGAGCCACGAATCTGCGCTTTATGAGGTCGAAGGAGAATATGAAAAACAGCACGAGAGACAAGCTCAAGGGCAGCTTCCACGAAGTAAAGGGAACAATCAAGGAGGAGGTCGGAAAAGTTACGAGTGACCCCAATCTGAAAGCCGAAGGGAAAGCCGAGAAGAAGGCGGGCAAGGTTCAACAGCGGATCGGCCATGCTAAAGAAGCAGTCGCTGACTTGAAAGGACAGTTGGCAGACTTAAAGAAAGCTGGATAAGCCACCTGCCGCATGAGCGTCGCATTAGCGGATGGCTCCCGTCGCCAGAAGAATGGCGAACCACACAGGGCTGACATATCGGTTCAATCCTGCGAAACGGAGCTCATCAAATGGACCTACTGAGATATCGACACGTTCCCACAATTTTGCTGCTGGCTGCGCTCGCTGGCTGCACTCAACAACAAAACACGCAGGAATTGAAGGAGAAAACTGCGCAAGCAACGGCGGAGGTAAAGCACGATGCGGAGGCTGTGGCGGCAGGGATACAGGAGAGCTGGAGCCGCGACAAGCCACTCGATTTGAACACTGCCACGAAAGAGCAACTGCTGAGCCTGCCTGGCGTAACCGCGGCAGAAGCGAACCGAGTGATTGCAGGGCGTCCCTTTGCCGAAACCGGTGAAGTAGTGACGCGGCTCATCATGCCGAAGACTGAATACGACAAAATTGCAGACCGGGTTACGGCCAAGAAATGACTGGAATGGGCGCTCCCGAGTCGCTCAAAAGAACATGGGATAAGACCGTCTCACCGGAGGTGGACATTCAGAACAAGGCACAACGTACGGTCGCCGCCCAAATGGCAGCGCCCGGATGTAAGTGTCGGAATCGTTTCTTGCCGAACGGTTTGTAGAAGCAGGAAAAAGGCTGTACCAACGGGCATTAGCCTTTGGAGGAAAACCATTATGAAGCCAGTAATCATTGGAATGTTGTTGCTTCTTGTCGGAGTCACTCTTCCTGCCTTCGCGCAGGACGAGCGCCATGAAGAGAGCGCCAAGCCAGCACAGCATGAGGAACAGGCTAAGCCTGCTGCAAAGCAGGAACAAGCCAAGCCTCAGAAACAGGAACAGCACGCAAAGCCTGCAAAACAGCAGCAGACGAAACCGCAGAAGCAGCAACAGCAAGCTAAGCCACAGAAGCAGGAGCAGCAGGCGAAGAGCCAAGAACAGAGCCAGCAGAAACAGGCACAGCAACAAGCCAAGGGCCATCAACAAGAAAAGAAACAACAGCAACAGCAGACCAAGACCCAGCAGAACCAGCAAAAGAGTCAGCAGCAGCAGCACCAACAACAGGCCAAGGGCCATGCGCAACAATCACAAACCCAGTACGCACGAAGTGGTCAGAAAGATAGGTACGGACACGAATACAACGAAAGTCGTTTTGGTCCGAACCATCATGGACGCTTTGAGGCAAATGGTGGGCGCGACTATAACGGACGCCGGGAATACTCTTACGGCGGCTATTGGTTCTATGCAGGAGCATATCCGCCGTGGTTTTACCAGCAAGACGTGTACTTCATCATGGGAGCGGATGGGCTATGGTATGCAGTTGCATACGGTAACCCTTCTCTAACATTCCCAGTCTATATAGAGTAGCGTGATGAAGGCGCGTGTGACGGACCGCAGTCGCGAAGGCACTACCTCCGCGACTGCAGCGCCCGCCCACGATGAACAGCATCTCGCCAAAATTGGCGACCAGCGCGACTCCGTTCACGGCAGTCACCTTTGTCTCGCCTTCGCCAAACCATTTTGTGAGATCAGTTGTGACGATTGCTTGTTTCTCAGCAGGCTTTACGCTCGTCGCGCTCATAGACACTTTCCGCCGGGACCCATCCTCAGAAAATCGGCCCTCTCATTTCTGAGCTTTAGGCGGTGCGATCTCAGGGCAGTGAAAGCACAATGACCTCGGAGAACGTGGACATGACTGAGGCTCGCGCGCCCGAAACAAGGGGTGGCAAGCGTTCGGTCAAACCATGAGTCAACGATTGGTCCCCGCAACGACAAGCCCGAGCTGCGTTTAGAAAAAGAGGTTATTTCAGTCGTCACTTGCGGTTTCACACCGACATTCCACGCGGGGAAGTCACTACTCGGGAAGGGCACCTTCAAGTATGTTCCCGGGAAGATGCGGAATCTGTGCAGTTTTGCTCAACCAATGGATGGTCCCCAACTCCATCTCGGATCGCGTTGGGTTCCGGAGGATTGATGGAGAGACGTCTTCCAAATTCATTCGCCGAAAGATGTCAGCGACGAGCACAACGGAACAGGTTGGTGATGCCGCCAGTGCATGCTGCTCTGAATGTGCGAGTGCAAATCTGCCAGACATGAAGGCATGGACGTGGAAGCCGTAGCCTGCCATATCAAGCAAAGGGTTCCCAACCTGCCGCTCATCCTGCTTGCAGCGTACCGCTAGATGCCAGAGCGAATCTTGTGGTTGGTGGATGAATACGTGATGAAGAGCGAACTGCCAGAACGGCTGGTGCCGATCATCGAACGAGCGTACAGACTCCGACCACAGTCGGACAAGCGGTGCCAGCGTAGCGGAGCAGCAGCGTAAGGGTGCCTCAACTTTGAACCAGACCGAGGCGTCGAAAGCTCGTGAAGTTCTGGCGCGACAGTCGCGCAGAGCAGACGATAACCAACCGTAATCTGCCACCGATTCTGGGAACGTTCCCACCCGAAGACGTTGTACACGGATGGAGTTCGCGTCCTGTTCGATAACGGCGATGTGGCACACGTGCGGCCTTCGGGTAACGCGGATGAACTGCGCATCTACGCCGTAGCCGATCTGGTACTGAACTGCAACTCTCGGGGTTCGTACTTCGGGCTCGACCGAAGCGTATAGGTTTGTGTTGCCACACTCATGACGAAATCCTCCTATATCGATTAATTCTCGGTGTGCTCATGGGCGCGATTCCGGCTGCAGAGCGGCTAGCAATTCATCCAGCTGAACAGTCGCGAAGCGGGCAGCATAATCGGACACGCCGTAAGGAATGAACAGCTCACCGTCGTGGAGCAGTGCACCGCACGAATAAACGATGTTTGGAACGTTCCCTTCCCACTCGCTGGGGATCGGTTGAAGCAGGGGATCACGCAGCCGCCCGATCACTTTGGATGGATCGTCAAGATCGAGAAGACATGCGCCCATCGAGTAGCCACGTCCCGGGCCAACGCCGTGGGTAAGGACCAACCAGCCTGCCTTGGTTTCGATCGGCGATCCGCAGTTGCCGATTTGAACCAGTTCCCATGGAAAAACTGGTTTGAGAAGAACTTTGGACTCATACCAGAAACGGACCTGGTCAGAGAACATGAGATACACATTCTCCGAGTCCTGCCGGGACAACATGGCATATGAGCCATTGATCTTCCTGGGGAAAAGCGCCATCCCTTTGTTCTTGACCGCTGGACCATTCAAAGTCATGAGCTGAAAAACAAGGAAGTCAGACGTCTCCAGCATTTGCGGAATGCCGAGCTGCCCGTTAAAAGCCGTAAAGGTGGCAAAGTAGACGTGGGTTCCGTCGTCGTTCTGAAATCGTACGAAGCGGGCATCCTCGATTCCGTTTCGTTGCGAGCGGGTTACGGGGAAAATGACTCGCTCAGACAGGCCCTGGTCCGGAGGGAATTGGACCGAGTAATTGGATTTGGCCAGCATGGAGATTCGCTCCAACGTGTCCTCGCGGGCCTTTTCACCATCCGGCGACGGGCCTTCCCTCAATTCTGTGTCGACCGCGGCCAGCAGCTCTTTCAAGTTGAACGAATCCGGTAGTCGTTGCATCACGCGGCGTGTGCGCTCGTTATCTAATCCAAGTTCGACACAGGTCCGCTCGAAGAGAGCCTTGTGATAGACGTTGTGGGGGACTTGGTTGGGCTCAACAATATCGCCAGTGGCGGCCATGACCTCGATGCGGTGGTTGGCGTGGATGATGCCGGTGCGGAAAACGATCGAGGAAACGCTGCCATCCCCGGTTGCGCGCAAGCTCAAAATAAAACGCAGCGCGCCAGGGGGCAGGCCTTGTTGATTGGGATCAGCGACAATGGACGGGTTGAATAGCGCTGCGGACTCGACCGCGAATTCGGACAGGAAATATGATCCGATCAGAATTAGTCGTTCCTCGGACAGTTTGGGTTCAATGGAAACAATCTTACGAAGGTGCTCGAATCGTCCGTGGAAAAGCTCTTTGATCTGCTGGTGGCGAGCGGAGAACTTCGAGGAAATCTCATCCAGAATTGGACCGACGTCGCTCTCGGAGATCGACAGGATCGAAGTGACAATCCTCTGGACTCTCTGATGGTCTCCGGGAGTAAATGGCCGCAAAAGAACCCGCGACGGATCGGGCTTTAGCGCCGCATTCGTCCGTTTGACGTGGATCCGATTGCGTTCATGGGCAAGTGTTTCGGTGACGAGACTGCGGGTGGCCATCGGTTTTCGACATCTGCCCTTCTGTGGGTCCGCAGCAACTGATCTCGATCGCTATCAACTACCCTAAACTTTCGAAAGCCGAATCAACGATGCCCGACGAGTTCCTTTCGCTCTCGGCTGGGCTTCTCGGTATGCCAATACCTCTCACGTAGATAGTGACGATGCAATTCCTCTTCGTAATCGCGAGTGATGAGAGCTGCTTCGTTGTATTCCGGAGCCCCTTTGACAGCTTCCCGAGTGAGGTTAGTGAAGACTTTCGATTCTTCCCAGCTGATTCGTTCAATCCACTGGGTTGAAATCAGGACCTTCTTGCCCGGCCACCAGTTGCGCGTGTCCACGATCAAGTAGCGAATCGCCCAATCCTCGTCATCCACCACAAAATCCGAGACGTGACCGATCTCTCCGTCCCGGGCCTGAATCGTACGCCCGGTTACATCCTTCGTGCTGCGCAGATGGGGGTCATCATCTTTTTTGTGACGAGTGGCTGCGGACCATCGCCCTTCTCGCAGAGGATAAGCGGAAGGGCCCCAGAGGTAAGGGCCGCCCCAGTATGCTGGCCAACCATAGAAAGAGTAGTACTGGATCTCGTACTGTCGGGAGACTGGTTTGTCGGTGTCCAAGGATGGACTGTTCTCAATTTGCTTCTTGGTCAGATCGACGGGAATGACCTGGTCATCCGTGCGAGCTGGGTCGAGTGCGTAAGGCGAAATCAGAACCTGCCGGCCGCCCAGCCAGCCGCCTGTGTCGGCAACGAGATATCGAACTGCCCAACTCCGGTCATCGAAGTAGAACTCTTNNCTTGCCGATGTCTCCGTCGCGGGCGCTCAGTTTGTAGCCCGTGAGATCTCTAGCTAGTCGCAGCATGTGCGTTTCTCCTCGGGTGCTAGTTGGGCACAATGTTTTCGATGGGAAACAATGCATTCCCATCAATGCGAGCCTAAGGGAAGGAGTGCTCGCAGTCTGAGCAATAACGCTCACCGCGCGAGCTCCGTGGCGAACATTCCGGCCTCATGCAATCTGGAATCTCCGGAAAACTGGCACTTTGATCAAATCCAACAGGAACGCAAAAAGCAGAGATGCCAAAAGCGTAGAAGCGACCACCGCAATTGGAAGAGGCCGCATCGCGATACCGCGCATCGCCAGGGTACAGATGATCACGATGTCGCCGATCGACGAAACAATGAGCCATGTACCTGGGCGAGAGTTCCACAAATGCTGGCGTTCGCGAATGGCGTAGAGGGTAGCCTCGCCGCCGAACACAGGCGCGATCGCGGCGAGGGTCTGGAGCGCGCCGATGTCGAGCCCTAGCTGGTATTTACCTACGAGTAGCGAACCCGTACAGAACCCTAGAAGGCAGATTCCTAGGACGGAGCATGCCAACACCAGCTTGCCGATTTGCCACTGATTGGGCTTTGCCGACGGCCGGACGTTGTCTGCGGTAACAGACATACCAAGAAAATCACCGGTAATCATGATGATCACCATGAGTAACGGCGTGAGGATGGCGTGACCGGTGATGATCAGCCCAATGGCGAGGAATAGCACATTGACTATCTTCTTGGTAACGGAGTTCAGCGTATATGTTAAGGATGCGCTGGAATGCCGACCGACCCTCTTTCACGGCAAGAACGATGCCGCCGAGTCCGGCAGTGGTCAAAACGATTCCTGCCGCTGACTTCGCCACGTCCGTTGCCGTGGATACTGCGACTCCAATCTGTGCCTGGCGAAGTGCGGGGGCGTCATTCGCACCATCCCCGCACATCCCAACCGTGTGACCGCTCTTCTCGAACGCCTTCACGAGGTCATACTTTCCCTCGGGAAAGACACCGGCGAAAACAGCGAACTGGTCGGGACGTACATCGTTTGGAAGCGGGCCAGGAGGACAGATCGGCCCGTCCAGTCCTACTGCATGAGCCACAATGCTGGCTGTGGCCGGCGCATCTCCAGTCACCATAACCATGCGCACCCCTAGAGTTTTTAACTCACTGATGAGAGCAGCGGCGTCAGATCGAGGCGGATCACTGAGCGCGACGAGTCCGATGAGTTGCATGGCGTTTGGAGCGCCTCCAGCAACTGCGAGGACTCTATGACCCTGCTTTTCAAGTTCATCGGCCTCAGTCGATCCTGCGGAACTCGCCCCTGTCGCAGATGGCTGCGCAAGTGCGATCACCGTGCCGTATGCCCCCTTCACGATCCGTAGACTCTGACCGTTTCCTCCGGTAGCCATCGCCTCCGACATCTTTCTGGCCGGGTCGAACGGTATGAATTTGACGAGCTCCGGCGGATTTTGCTCACTCTTCTGTTTAGCGGCACCTCGAATGGCTTCGTCTACAGGGTCCTGGCCCCCATCCGCACTTGCCAGCGAGGCCAATGCCAGGACGTGAGCTTCATCGAAGCCGGGCATCGGACGGACGCTGTTCACGGACAATTGGTTCTGGGTCAACGTACCCGTCTTATCGGAGCAGAGCACATCCATGGTCGCCGCTTCATCGACGGCGGAAAGTCGAGTCGAAAGGACTCCCATTTTCGCAAGCGACCGAGCCCCAAGAGCAGTGGCGAGCGTGAACGTCGCTGGCAAAGCTACGGGGATGGCCGCGAGTACGGCCGTGAGCAAGAGAGGAATCGTTTCGCTCCAAGGCAGACCCCGGAAGGTCGCATAAGTGATTAACCCAACGATGATCACGCCGTTGAAAATCGCGAGGTTGCGCACGACATGGAGAACAGCCTTCTGTTGCGAGCTCACAACATGCGCCGTGCGTACCAACTCGGCAGTGTGTCCGAATTTGGTTCGCGGCCCGGTCTGGATTACTTTCGCAGTAGCCTCGCCTCGCCGCACGAGTGCGCCTGCATAAGTCTCCACGCCCGCGCCAGACTCGACCGGCACAGATTCGCCAGTAAGCATCGATTGGTCGAGGAGAACAGATCCGTCCACGATCTTCACATCCGCGGCTACCACTGCGCCCAGAGACAGCTTGACCAAGTCACCCGGCACCAACTCCGCGGACGGTACTACCTTCCATGCGCCATCCCGCTGCACCGACGCATTCAAGGCAAGCCGCGACTTCAGGGCCGCGAGTGTTGCTTGAGCTTTTCCTTCCTGCAAAAACCCCAATGCAGCATTGAAAAAAAGTAGAAATGCTATGACCGCTGCCTCGGTAACCTTGTGCAGTACTAACTGCAGCACGATCGCGGCCTCAAGCATCCACGGAACGGGAGCCCATAACTTGTCGATCATTCTGCGCAATGGGTGGAGCGCAGCGCTGGGCATGGAATTTGGCCCAACCGTCTCGAGGCGGCTCCGTGCCTCCTGCGTCGTTAGTCCAGATTTATCTGGCAATGTGACTACGGATAGATTGCTGGAAGAATTTCTAGGTTTGGCTGATGCAAGATTGAGAGATGTCGTGAGCATACGCAAACCTCCCGCTTCCTCATTCACTCGGCCGAAGGGCAGTCGCACTTGCCTAGTGGCCTGTCGCAGTGA
>PMUM01000378.1 GCA_003166855.1 Acidobacteriaceae bacterium
TCCTCGAGCATGCGGCGGAAACCGCGCCGCACCAGGCTGTGATCATCCACCAGCAATACTGTGATCTTCTTTTCCATAAGACTCCGCTTTCTCCCTTGGGACGGTTAGATGGACTCGAGTTCCGCCTTCTGCCGGACGCGAAAAGACAAGTTGCCCGCCCATCAACTCAGAACGCTCGCGCATCGCTACCAATCCGATCCCGCGCTTGTTCGGACGCTCCGCGAACCCAACACCATGATCTTCCACTTCCAGTTCAAGCGCATCCGGCAGGAAGCGCAAACGCACCCACGCCGCTTTGGCGCCCGAGTGCCGCGCCACATTGTTCAACGCTTCCTGCACTACGCGGTAGACGTGCACACCTGCGCCGCCATCCACGGGGAACGCTACACCCTGCTTCTCATAGGATATGGCAATCCCCGTTTGTCTTTCTATGGTCGGGATATACCAGTCGAGCGTGCTCTCAAGCCCGGCCTCGTCCAGCATCACCGGATGCAACGCCTGCGAGAGGCTGCGGACCTTCTCCAATGTGGTCTGCACGACCTGGAGAACTTCCTTCAAGTCCGCTCGGAGGGACGATCCCTCCGGCGCGTGAGTGCCCGCGCGACGGAGCATCGAGCCGACGGCAGTGAGGATCTGTCCAAACTCATCGTGCAGTTCGCGGGAAATATAGCGCAGCGTGGATTCCTGGGCAGCAATAAGCTTCTGTGCCAGTTCGCTGCGGCGCTCGGAAACCTCGGCCAAGCGTGCGAATAGCCGACGGTTCCAACGAATCACCGAAAGGCCATTTAGCAAGATCGCCAGCAAGGTTGCGGCTAGGAAGACATACACCTGCTTCTGCACTCGGTCGTAGATCTGAACGATTCTCTGTCCGGCCTGCTCCTCGTTCTCGCTGTTTAGCACCAGCAACCGGGCGACGGCTGTACTCAGTGCCGCCTGCCGCTCCTGCAGAGAAAGCTGGATCTGCTCCCGCGCCTCTTTTTCCTTACCGTCATGCGCGAGGGCGAATACGCGGTCGACGGCATCCCAGAACTGATTGAAATTTCCGGTTAGGAAGGTGCTCTGCTCGGCGGTTCGGCTGGCCGCGGCAAATCCCGCCTCCAGACGCATGGCATCATCCAGATCAGTCCGAATCCGCTGGAATTGCGCCGACCAGGCGGTTAGAGGATAAGGCTCGTCACTGCTCACCATGTCGCGCATCGCAACCGCAAGCAAGTTGAGATCGTTCTGGATGCGCAGCAACTGCAGTGAATCCTTGCGGTTGCGGTCCACCAGTTCGGTCTGCAACTTGCGCAGCCCGGTCACTTGCCAGGTGATATAAGCCGAGTACGCCACAACCGCGGACAGCGTAATGAGCAGGCCCAGCAACAGGCCCAGGGTCGGTGATCGGTCCGGCGGAAACGGGCGGGACACGTCCCGAGCATACAACGTCGGCAGGCCAACTGTCACAGGCCGGCGGCAGTCGGACACTTCGACCACGGATGTGTGACAATGCAGTAATAATGAAGCGAATCCGGGCCCCACGGAGTCAAACAGTAGATTGAGTTCTCCACCCACAGAAGCCGCGAAACCCCCGAAGATCCAGCGTCTGAAGGCCGTCTGGCCGGAAGTCTGGAAGCTGATGCGTCCACGACGCGGGTTGCTGGCGCTCGGCTTCGCGCTGATGGTGATCAACAAGGTCGCCGGCTTCGTGCTGCCATATTCCTCGAAATTTCTGATCGACAACGTGGTGGGCAAACATCAGACGGGACTGCTGCGCCCTCTGGTGTTTTCGGTGTTGTTGGCTACGGTCGTCCAAGGCATCACTTCTTTTTCTCTGACGCAGTTATTGTCGAAGGCGGCCCAACGCCTGATCGCCGACCTCCGCGAGCAAGTGCAAGCGCACATCTCGCGCCTTCCCTTAGCTTTCTATGACGCCAACAAAGCCGGCGCGCTGGTGTCACGCATCATGAGCGATGTCGAGGGCGTCCGCAATTTGCTGGGAACGGGTTTGGTCGACTTTGCGGGTGGATTGGTTGCTGCGGGCATTGCGCTCGCCTTGCTATTGCGCATCAGCGCGCCGCTGACGCTGATTGCCGTTGGCTCGCTCGGCTGCTTTGCGTTAGCGCTGAACCGGGCGTTCGCAACCATTCGGCCCATCTTCCGCGAGCGTAGCAAGATCAACGCTGAAGTGACCGGCCGCCTAACCGAATCCCTGGGCGGCGTTCGGGTCATCAAGGGATATCACGCAGAACAGCGTGAGGAAAATATTTTTGCCGGCGGAGTGCGTCGCCTGCTCGAAAACGTCATGCGGACGTTGACCGCGACGTCGTTGATGGGGCTTTCTGCCAGCGTTCTACTGGGAGTGGTCGGCGCCGCCACCATGTACGTCGGCGGCCGTCAGATGGTGGCTCACACTCTGAGCGCAGGAAGTTATTTTTCCTACAACTTTCTGCTCGTGTTTCTGATCGCTCCGGTCATGCAAGTAGTGTCCATCGGCACCCAGCTTACAGAAGCACTAGCCGGTCTGGAGCGGACCCAGGAGATCATGACGGAGCGGCCTGAAGATCAGGACCCCAAGCGCTCCGTGCAACTTCGCGACATCGTCGGCACAGTGGAATTCGAAAATGTGACGTTCAGCTACGACGGCACGCACGATGTGCTGCGCGACATTTCTTTCCGCTCCGAGCCGGGAACGGTAACTGCCCTGGTGGGGTCGTCGGGATCGGGAAAATCCACGACCATCGGGTTGATATCCGCTTTCTATGTGCCCTCGAAGGGTACCGTCCGCGTCGATGGCGTGGACTTGAGCACGGTGCGTCTCGACTCTTTCCGCACCCGCTTGGGAGTCGTCCTTCAAGAATCATTTCTTTTCGACGGGACGATCCGGGCAAACGTCGCATTCTCGCGCCCCGACGCCACCGAGGAAGAAATCATGCGCGCCTGCCGCATCGCCCGCGTCGACGAATTCGCAGAGTCGTTTGCCGAGAAGTACGACACCATTGTGGGCGAGCGTGGCGTGAAACTGTCGGGCGGACAGCGGCAGCGCATCTCGATTGCCCGCGCGATTCTGGCCGAGCCTCGCATCCTGATTCTGGACGAGGCAACTTCCAGCCTCGACTCGGAATCGGAACAGATGATCCAGCAGGGTCTTTCTTATCTGATGCAAGGACGCACCACGTTCGTCATCGCTCACCGGCTCTCGACCATTCGCAGGGCCGATCAGATCATGGTGATGGAGCAAGGACAGATCGTGGAGCGGGGCACGCATGCGCAACTCTACGCCGCGCGCGGCCGCTACTACGACCTCTATACGCGCCAGCATGGAGTCGAAGAGAACCTATTCCTCGCTCCCGGAGAAGGCGACGCAGTCGCGGTCAACGGCAACGGCGCAGAGGGCAAGAACGGCGACGTAAAAGCAGGCGATGCTCTTCGCGTCCTGCGGGGAGAAATGCGCTAGCCCATGACCACGGCCCCGACTGTGTCTGCTCCGCGCGCTACTGTCGCCATCCGAAGTGAGAATCTTTGCCGTCATTACCGCATGGGCGAAACGGTGATCCGCGCCGTCGATGGCGTCTCCCTGCAAGTTCGCGCGGGAGAGTTTGTCGCGCTCCTCGGCAGTTCCGGCTCAGGCAAATCTTCTGTGTTGAATCTGGTGGCGGGGCTCGATCGCCCCACGTCAGGAAGCGTCGTCGTCGGAGATCGCGATTTGGCGAAACTCTCGCGTGAAGAACTCGCCAAGTACCGGCTGCACGTTGTGGGGATGGTCTTCCAGTCGTTCAATCTGATCGCCAGCATGACGCTTGCGGAGAACGTGGAACTCCCCCTCCGCTTTGCCGAAGTCGATCGCGCCCAACGTTCTGATCTGGCGCGCGAGGCATTGGAACGCGTGGGATTGAGGGCGCGTATGGACCACCGGCCCAGCGAACTCTCCGGCGGTGAACAGCAAAGAGCGGCACTAGCACGTGCGCTGATCAATCGTCCGCAGCTTCTGCTGGCCGACGAACCTACGGGCAATTTAGACAGCCACACGGGAACCGAAATCATGGAAATGGTCCGTCAGTTCAACCGCGAGTTGGGCATGACCGTTGTGATGGTTACGCACGAGCGCGCCCTCGCCGAACGGTATGCGCAACGGATGATTTTTCTAGCAGACGGAAAGCTGATCGACGACCGGCCGAACATCCCCGCCGCGATCGGAGGCCAGTCGTGAAGCTTCCAGATCTGACAGAACTCGCCCTGCGGAATTTGCGTGAGTCGTTGCTGCGAAACTCGTTGACGACCATCGGCATCTCGGTCGGAGTGGCATCGCTGGTAGCGATGCTTTCGCTGGGCATCGGCCTGCAGCAACTAGCCTCACGCAGGCTTGTAAAGTCGGGCCTGTTTGACACGGTTGTGGTCACCTCCCACCGTGATATGCGCAATATGGGTCGTGAGCGCGACGAAGATCGCAACGGGACGAACCCGGGCGAAAGCCGCGTCCTCGATGAACCGGCGCGAGTCGAAATCGAACATCTGCCCAACGTAGTCGAGGCTTATCCCGACATTCGCTTCAGCACGGAACTGCGCTATGAAGACAAGCCGCATCTGACGATGGTCTCCGCGCTGCCAGAGTCCGCGAAATCCATCGACGCATTCGAGGGCATGCCGGGCAGATTCTTCTCCTCCGATACAGCGCCGGAAGTGATCCTGCAAAAGACGTTTGCCGAAGAACTGCTGGGCAAAACTCCGCCTCGCGGAGGCGAGGAGCCCAACGTCACCGACCTCGCAAAGCCCTTGCTGGGCAAGGAATTGACGCTCCGTTACGCGCAGCGTGCGGCCAGCCCGAACCAGCCCGTGCCCCCTAGCGCGGATGCGGCGAATTCCCCCGATAGCAATCTCGCCGGAGCCGCGTACTCCGTCGTCTCCCGCGAACAGAAAGTCACGATTGTCGGCATTGCTGATCTCGATCCAGAAAGCATGCGTGGGCCAACCCGCGCGCGAGTGTTTCTGCCATTGAAGCTGGCTGAGAGTCTTCACGTCATGCAACTCACCGACCTGCGCGAAATCGCGCGGGCCGCAAGCGATCAGCCGGTGTATTCCTCGATCAGCGTGCGCGTCAAGAATCCCGCGCAGATTCAACTCGTCGAGGACGCCATCAAGAAGATGGGGTTCGGCACGTTCTCAATTCTCGACGCGACTCGCAGTTTGCGCCAGTTCTTCGCGGTGCTCGACCTGTTCCTCGGAATCTTCGGCAGCCTTGCCCTTGCCGTTGCATCGATCGGAATTGTGAACACGCTGGTGATGGCAATCCTGGAACGCCGCCGCGAGATCGGCATCATGAAAGCCATCGGCGCCAGCGACGGAGACGTGATGTGGCTTTTCCTCGCCGAGGCCGGCGCCATGGGAATCGTTGGTGGCATCGTGGGAGTGGCTCTGGGTTGGTCAATCGGCCAGGTGATCAATCTGGGAACCAACGTTTACCTCAAGCGCCAGTCTCTGCCCCCGGAACATTTCTGGGCGGTACCGTGGTGGCTGGTCTCCGCTGCCATCGGATTCGCTTTCGCCGTCAGCCTGGTTTCCGGCCTCTATCCCGCTGGCCGTGCTGCCCGGCTCGATCCCGTGCAGGCACTGCGCTACGAGTAAACTGACCCGCATGATCCGCGCCTTCAGGCTGGCTGGTTTCTTCTTTTTGATCGTAGCCGCCTCAGCAGCCGCGCAGAGCCGCATTGACTGCAGCGCGCTAAACAGCCACATCCTGAAACAAGTCGTCCACTATTGCGTCTATTTGCCCGCGGGCTACGATGCGGGCGCCACCCAGCATCCCCCGCAGCGTTATCCGGTGCTCTATTTTCTTCACGGTCTGGGCGACAACGAACAAACGCTCTTCAACAGCGGAGGCTGGACCCTGCTTGAGGATCTGCGCAACCAGCACAAGATGGGTGACTTTCTGATCGTAGCTCCGGAGGGCCGCCGCAGCTTTTACATCAACTCCGCCGATGGCTCCGTGCGCTATAACGACTTCTTCCTGCAGGAATTCATCCCTCAGATCGAAAGCAAGTACCGGGTTCTTCCCGGCCGCACCGGCCGCGCCATCAGCGGAATCTCCATGGGCGGCTACGGAGCCTTGCGCTTCGCGTTCGCGCATCCTGAACTATTCTCCGCGGTGAGCGCGCAGAGTGCGGCCCTCATCACCGAATCGCCGCAAACCCTGGACTCCGCATCACGGGCCGGAGCGCCACTCGCGGGAGTCCTAGGCGCAGTGTTCGGCAAGCCGATCAACGTGGCTCATTGGAATGAAAATAGTCCATTCCTGCTAGCGAAGAGAAATGCAGCAGACCTGCGAAAGACGGCAATCTATTTCAACTGCGGCCAGGATGACAACTACGGCTTTGAAAAAGGCGCAGCGGCCCTACACGAGGAATTGCAGAAAGAAGGCGTCAAACACGAGTATCACCCCTACCCCGGCGACCACAGCCTGACCTATTTCTTATCGCACTTCGCCGAGGTCATGGAGTTTCATTCCAAAGCGTTCGGCCTGCCCGCGCTACACTGAGATTCCCCGCTCGTGTTGTAAACTAACCAAGCGCCCCAATTGCGTTTGGCAACCCTGCAGCAGCCGGAGAGGTGGCCGAGTGGTTGATGGCTCCGGTCTTGAAAACCGGCGTACCCGAAAGGGTACCGGGGGTTCGAATCCCTCCCTCTCCGCCATTACCTTTGTAATCTAGCACTTGCAAGCTGGTGATATCTACACTGATATCAAAGTGGAGGATCACCAGTGAACCGCCAGTGCAACGTCACCAAACGAATCCAGACAAGCAAAGGGCCCCGCTATTGCCCAATGGTGCTTTCCGCTAACGGGCGAATCAAGCCAGATGTGGTCTTAGTCGGAGACCGGGAAGAGCGACACCCCGAAGGGGCGTACTACATTTCCTGGTACGAGGGAAAGCGTCTCATCCGGCTCTCAGTGGGCAAGGACGCTGCGACTGCCACTGCCCGCCGCCTTCAAAAGGAAGCCGAACTGAACGCCGTAAACAACGGCGTCACTGTCCTGCCTGACGGCCAGAACGGAAACAGGTCAGTCGCCGCCGCCGTCGCTGACTTCCTTGACGAAACCAAGCTCACCAAGAAGCCCAAGACGCTGGCCGCGTACACGACTGCTCTCAATTACTTCACCGAGTCCTGCCCAAAGCTCTACCTCGAAGACATTGACCGCAGAGACCTGCTCAAGTTTGCGGCATTTCTCCGTGACGAAAAGGAGCAGGCACCCCGGTCTGTCTACAACAAATTCGAGAACGTGATGACATTTCTGAAGGCGAACGGGATTCGCGGTCTGGCGGGGAAAAACGACTGGCCTCGGTACACCGAAGAAGAGCCTGAGACGTATGACGACGACGAGCTTGACACGCTGTTCGCCGCCTGCGATGAAGAGGAAAGGTTGTGGTTTGAGTTCTTCCTGATGACGGGCATGCGAGAGCAGGAAGTCATGTACACGTACTGGGCGGACATCAACTTCAAAGCCTCCACGGTTCGCGTCAGCCACAAACTAGACCGAGGCTGGACGCCAAAGGCCTACAAGGAACGAGAAATTCCGATTCCGGCAAAGCTGGTGACCAGCCTAAAGGCACTGAAGGCGAAGTCTGATAAAACGTGCAACTTGGTCTTTCCGACCTCCGGCTGCAACGTGAAGATGAACTTCCTCGATGATCTGAAGGCCGTCGCCGAGCGTGCGGAACTGAACCCGGATGATTTCTGGCTGCACAAGTTCAGAGCGACCTTTGCGACACGGTGCCTCTGGGCAGGTGTCGATCTTCGCACGGTGCAGCAGTGGCTCGGTCATTCTGATATGGAATCGACGATGCGCTACCTGAAGCCTTCTCGGAGTCAACAAGTGCGTGAGAAAGTGAATGAAATTTTCGGAGGGGTGCAATGAACAGCGTACTCGACAGCCCGAATCCACATCGGTTGATGAGCTTGGCATCGCGCATCAACTCCATTCATCGTGCTCTGACCGCTGAAGAGCTTGCGGAGTTACTTCAGATGTCTCGCATAACGATTCTCCGGCGTGCGAAGCGGGGCAGCATACCGTCGTTTCGAGTGGGGTCCTGCGTCAGATTCGACTCTGCTGCAATCGCCAAGTGGCTAATGCAACAGGGCGTGCAGAGAATATCCAAGGGTTGAGTCACGGGGGGGGCGAAATAACGGCGGAGAAGGGAGTGGATTTGAACGACCGACGCTTGGGTTATGATTCGTCGCACTCGTCGGCACAGCGCCATTTCAAGGATACGATCCAGCGCAAGAGGACCTTGGAAGAAGTCAGGAGGTTCCTGCCTTCCTAAGAGATCGAAAACCTGGAGAAGATTGATCATGGATTGAACTTTATCGTGTGCGGAGCGGTTCCCGGACCAATGAATGAATCATTGCTTGAGCCAAGTGGATCGCAACTGGTGCGGCAGTGAGCTTATTACTCTTCGCTTGAGCAATCCATCTGTGGAGTTCCGCAAAAACCTAGACCGCACCAAGATGGAAGATGGGATTGACGCCCGTGGCTCCCGCGATGAGCTGTTGTTGCTCGGATTCGGTGATCGGGTGAAAATTCTGACCAATATCCATTCCTAGCCGGAAGTATCGTTCATCGCCCGGAGGAATTGCGGCTGTAATCGGTTGCGAGAGCGTCCAGCGCAGACCCATAGCGGCTTCGTCCGGAAATGCCGCGGGTTCGTACCAGCACTTGGGATGAGGGTGATCGTTCTTTGCAGCAGCCGACCACGTTGTCTTAGCCATACCTTTCAGCGCCATGATCCCCATTTCCTTCTGCCTGGCTTTCTCGAGCACCTGCGGTCCAAACTTCGCTTGCGAGTAGAGAACGAAGTTGATCGGGAACAGAATGGTGTCGAACGGATACCGGTCCATAGCGCCAAGGGCCACTTCCACCGAATGAGCGGAAAACCCAATGAATCGCACTTTACCCGCTTTTTTTGCTGCTTCGAAGGTCTCCATAGCGCCCTTAGGCGCGAAGATTTGATCGAGATCGGTCACCTTCGAAAGCGCGTGAAATTGGTAGAGGTCGAGGTGGTCCGTGCGCAGCAGCCGCATAGACTCTTCGAGCAACTTGGCCGAGCCTTCCTTGCTCCAATCCTCTTCCTTGCAAGCTAGAAAGACCTTGTCGCGATGCGGTTGCAGCGCCAGTCCCAGTCGCTCCTGTGCATTACCGTATGTAGGTGCCACATCGAAGTAGTTGATCCCACGGTCCACGGCTTCTGCGACGATATTGCTAGCAAAGGATGGGCTGTTTTCCATCACTACCATGCCGGCAAAACCGATAATGGATAGCTTCTCCCCGGTCTTGCCTAATGCTCTCTTCGGAATGGGCGCCACGTTATTTGTTGGTTGTTCCGCTTGCGCGAGGGGCTCGAGGATTCGTGCCGAGCTCATTAATCCCGCCGCTGTCCCCGCTTTTAAAAACTCACGCCTTTCCATGACATCCTCCGGAGAAGCAAAGCACCAAGATTCAATCATTATAGGATTTTTGCGAGGCTGTACGGAAGGAGGCAGGAAGAGGCTCCCGGAGGAGGTCCAAAAACTTCAGCCGCTACTCGCGAACGTTTCGACATCTGTCATTCGATCACGGATTGGAGTGTCCCGCTGGTACTCAAGCCAGATTCGCCAGGGCTACCGACCGCATCCACGGCATTGGCCGAAGCTGGCGGAACTCATCGGTGTCTCGGCGGAAACTACTCCTAATTGATCTCAAATCCGCTACTATAGCTTTGTGGAACGTGCACTCGGCTTCCGAGCGGAAACGCACAAGATTTACTGGGCCGTTGTAGAGGGAACCCGCAAAGCTCCTATTCTCGTAGCCCACGATAACGCTGCTGCGCCTGTCAATCTTGCGGAAGTGGTTGTGTTGGGGGAGCTGTAGAATCCTCAGTGTTGCGGTGGGAACAGCTTGTTGGCGCATTGATGCTCAATGGTAGGGATGTGGGGGGCGCAGGACGTAAGACGCGCACCGGCCCGGTCG
>PMUM01000377.1 GCA_003166855.1 Acidobacteriaceae bacterium
ATGGATGTAATCCGGCTTGAAGCGGTATCCGTCCACGACAACCCAACTCGTTCCCAGACGCCGAACCAACGCAACCGTCTGCTCGGCATCGTCCGGGGTTCCGGGTTGAACGGCGATCCGCTCGTGTCGGACATCCTCCTGCGCGAACCGCTCGTCCAGTGCGCCAATGCTCTCCGCCGTCAAAAAGCAAGCTCCGCCGCCCGCATGCTGCCAAGCCTTAGCCAGCGCCAGACAGCGCATTACGTGCCCGCTGCCAATCGCACTGCTCGCATCGGCGCGAACCAGCATCAAGGGTGAGTCTTTAGGAAACACGCGGTTTCAGGCTTATCCAAGAGTCTTCTGGCGCACGTTCCGGTTGATCTCCGCCCATTCCGGATGCTTCTCCAAAAGCGGCAGGACCTGTTCCCAGGAGAAGTGGTCGTTACCGAAATGCTGAAAAATCAGCCTCACTAGTTCGAGATCCTCTTGCGTGTCGACCGTCCAGCGCAGATGTGAGAGATCGACCGCATGCAAGATGTGATCGATCTGAAACCATCGTGGTTGCTCGTAAGCGAGAGTAGTGACGTGCTCCTTCAGCATGTCAGTCTGCGACATCCTCTTCATGCGCGTGAGCACGTCGGCCGGCATCGCCTCCACCGCCAGACCCACCGGATAGGTTTGCTGCACCATGTTGGTCACGAAGTCTACCCCCGCCCATCGAGAGACTAGGCGGTTCACGTGTTCATCAATCAAGTGCGGATCGGTCAGCGGACAATCAGACGTAATCCTAACGATCAGGTCCGCTCGGAATTCAACCGCGGCACGGTAATAACGATCCAACACGTCCGGTTCACTTCCCCGAAAGCAAGGCCAGCCACGTTCGGCGCAAAGCTGTTCCACGATATCGTCATCGGGCAACTGAGTGGTTGCAATGACAACTTGGTGAACCGTTCTTGCTCGTCTGGTCCGCTCCACTACCCGCGCAAGCATCGGTTGTCCCGCAACATCCTTCAGAATCTTTCCCGGCAGGCGGGTACTGCGCATGCGCGCCTGGATGATTGCAACTGTCTTCAACGCTTCCCCGCTCTGTTCATGAAGTCGCACGCCTAGCCCTTACGCTCCAGCAGGAACATAGAGTCGACGTTCCCGCCCTCGAGGTAGGGGATGTCTTCCTCCCGAATCAATTCCAGGTCGGCACATTGATGTTGGTTGAGGCGCGCATAATCCGCTTTCCACAGCAGATTGCGGTTATCACGATAGACGATCTCTTCCATCTGAGGCGCATAGTACTCCATCCCCCACACCCACTTTTTGGTGCAACGATGGATCTCCCTCATGGCGATTGGCAAATCGGCGGGGGCAATATGAATCAAGACCCCAGACGTGAACACGAGTTCAAACTGTTGGTCGGGGAACGGAATGGATAGTGCCGAAGCCTGCAGGGTCTTCGCATCTCCCAGACGTTCCTGAGCACGCTGAAGCGCGTACCCTTGAATTTCCACACCCGACAGATCAGTGAAACCCATCTCCTTCAGAAGCAGTAGTTGGGTGCCAACGTTGCAGCCCACTTCGAGGATGGGGGCATTCCTGGGAACGTTCTCCAAGAAGCGCTGATTCAATTCGCTACGGGTTTTGCCGTAGGTATTCTGGTAGAACTCGTCCAGTTGACGCGGAGTCTGATCGTTCCGATCTGTGTACTCACGTCCAAAAGTGCCCGTCCACCGGCGAACTTGATCCGTCATCTCGTGGGTGTTTAAACTCATCACGGTCCTCCCCCGCAGGTCATCGTCTGAAGTGCTCAGCTATCTTGCTCACCGCCTGAACAGCGTCGTCCACATCCTGATCACTCATGCCATGAAACATCGGCAGGCTGATCAGCCGCCCATAAGCATCTTCAGCAACCGGAAATTCCCCACCCTTATATCCGAAACGCTCCCGGTAGTATGGGTGAAGATGCACGGGAATGTAATGCACGTTCACGCCGATGTTCTCCGCACGCAGAGCCCGAAACACTTCCGCGCGATCGACAGTCAGCTTCTCCAGATCCAGGCGAATCGGATATAGGTGCCATGCCGGATTCGCCTCCGGCCGAACCGCGGGCGGAATCACGGCGGGAATCTCACGGAACGCCGCCGTGTAATGCGCAGCAATCTCCCGCCGCCGCGCAAGATTCGCATCCAGCCTCTTCAGTTGTTGAATCCCCAGCGCACACACAATATCGGGCAACCGGTAGTTGAATCCCAGCAGGACCATCTCGTAGTGCCACTGCCCCGCACTCTGCCGCTGGCGCGCATCGCTTGAAATTCCGTGATTGCGGAAGCGTCGCAGCGTCTCGGCGAACTTCGCATCGTTCGTTGCAACCATTCCGCCTTCCCCGGTCGTGATGTGCTTCACCGGATGGAAGCTGAACACCGTCATGTCGGCGATGCTTCCCAGGGGCCGCCCGCCGTACTCCGCCCCGAGGGCATGACAGGCATCCTCGATCACAACTAACTTGTGCCGCCGCGCGATCTCGAGAATCGGCATCAGATCCACCGGATGCCCCGCATAATCCACTGGAAGAATCGCCCGCGTCCTCGGCGAGATCTTGTTCTCGACCTGTTCAGGATCAAGAGTGAGCGTATCCCCGCGAATATCCGCGAACACCGGAGTCGCTCCCTGATACAAAACGCAGTTCGCCGTAGCCGCGAATGTCAGAGGCGTCGTGATCGCTTCGTCTCCGGACTTGAGCCCAGCTGCAAATGCCGCCGCATGCAAGGCCGCGGTGCCGGAACTGAAACTCACCGCATGCGCCGCGCCCACACGGGCTGCGAACGCTTCTTCAAACTCGGCAACTTTGGGTCCGGTCGTCAGCCAATCCGAGCGCAAGACGTCGACGACTGCCTGAATGTCCGCTTCGTCCACGGACTGCCGCCCGTAAGGCAGGAAAGTCGCGCGCACCGGCGATCCTCCGTTGATAGCAAGGGCCTGCGGGCTGACCGGCGTCGTTGTCATGAATGGCGGTCCTAGGCTGGAACTCGCGCCGGGACTGGCTGTTCCTCGGGCGCGGCTGGAGAAATCAATTCCTGCAATTCACGCCCCGTGAGCCAGCGGTCATTGGTCTCGCTGGCATACCGGAATCCTTCTGGCAGAGGCCTCCCGTTCACCCAGTTCCCGCTCTGCCACCACGGATGCGATGGCTGAATGATGTACCGGTCCTCAACCTCGAGCGTATTCCGCGCCTCATCTTCCGAGACCAGCACTTCGTGCAGCTTTTCTCCCGGCCGAATCCCGATCGTCTCGATTTCACATCCCGGCGCAATCGTCTCCGCGAGATCCACGAGCCGCATGCTGGGAATCTTCGGAACAAAAATTTCTCCGCCGTGCATCTGCTCAATGCTGCTCACCACAAACCGCACGCCCTGCTCCAGCGTCAGCCAGAAGCGGGTCATCCGCGCATCGGTCAGTGTAATGCGCCCGCGAAGTTTCTGTTCCTGAAAAACCGGAATCACACTCCCCCGGCTCCCGACCACATTTCCGTAGCGCGCGCAACTGAACCGCGACTCTTGGGAGCCCGCATAGGCGTTCGCCTGTACGAACATTTTCTCGGCGCACAACTTCGTAGCGCCATATAAGTTGATCGGATTGACTGCTTTGTCGGTACTTATCGCCAGAATCCGTCGCACGCCCTGGTTAATGGCGGCATCAATCACGTTGCGCCCGCCCATGATGTTGGTCTGAATCGCCTCGAACGGGTTGTACTCGCAGGCTGGAACTTGCTTCAACGCGGCCGCGTGAACCACGACAGTAACCCCTGCGAACGCCCGCTCCAGGCGCGACGCATCTCGAACATCCCCCAGGAAGTAGCGCATGCTGGGATGGTCCAACCCCGAGGCGCGCATGTCGTGCTGCTTCAGTTCATCGCGGCTGAGGATCACCAGGCGTTTCGGCCGGTACTCTTTCAGCATGATTTCGACAAATTTCCTGCCGAACGACCCGGTCCCGCCCGTCACCAGAACTGCCTGTTCCGACCAATTCATCCCATGCGCCTCATTACCACCAAAATCAGACAACCGTGTGGCAAAACCGCTCGGACGCCTCTTCCTTTTTCCATGGGCACAGCCATCCCGAACGTTTCTGGAATAGACGGCCACCGGCTGGGTCTCACGTTGCCCGCTAGTATAGCGGACTTTCCCGCAAATCGTCGCGCGCTCCACATCGTCGCAGCGATTCGCGTGCGCGAAAATTGGGCGCGGGTTTTCGCTCATCCAATGCTAAAATGTCCCACGAACTCTTCTGTTACTCAGTGTGAGAAAAATCCCTGCGCGACGGACCAGCCTCTTCGACCCGGGACTCATTTCTAGGTGTGTGCAGGACCGCCCCCGTTCGGGCGTTGGTGCAGCTACAGAATCGTTGAGGAGTTGGCATGGATTTCGGACCCCTGGTACCGGCGAATAACCCCGTTGTGCGCGAATTTCAGCCGTCCCAAAATTCGGACTTGGGACGCGCCGCCGGACCGCGCCTCTATCCCGACCTTCCCTCGTCCCAGGAATCCCCCGTCCGCGAGTCCATTCGGATTTTGCGCAAGCGCATTTGGGTCATCTTGGGATGCCTGGTAACGATTTTCTCGGTCGTCGCCATTGCCAGTCTGAAAATGCCCAAGGTCTACGAAGCGGGTGGAACCATTGAGATCAACAAGCCCGATGCGAACCTGAACTTTCAGAACTCCACCACGTTTAGCTTGGATTATTTCGACCCGACTGAACTGGAGACGGAACTCAAGATTCTGCAAAGCGACGTTCTTGCGCTGCACGTGATACGGGAACTCAACCTTGACCGGAATCCCGATCTGGCCAATCAGCCCCCCCCTTCGCCCTCTGCGGATCTCGCACCCGACCCCCTGCAAGCCGATCCGACACTCGCGGCGGGCATGGTGGGCAGTTTCAAGGGGAACCTGAGAGTCGCACTCCTCCCGAATACACGCATCATCGAAGTGCATTACCGTGCTGCCGAACCTGAGCGAGCGGCTGCTGTCGTCAACACCCTGATGCAAACCTACGTCGATGAAAATCGAAAATCCCGTTACGACGCGACCATGGACTCTTCCAAGTGGCTCGCGGGACAACTCGTCGATATGCAGATGAAGGTGGAATCCTCCCAGGAAGAACTGGTGCGCTATCAAAAAGAGCACGAAATCCTGGGAATCGACGAGAAACAGAACATCACGATGGCGAAGCTGGACGAACTCAACAAGCAGCTCACTTCGGCCGAAAGTGAGCGCATGGACAAAGAAGCTCTGTACCAGTTGGTACAGACCGGGGATCCCGACTCGATCGCCTCCAGTACCGGCGCCCTTGAAGACTCGGGCTCAGGCTCGCAATCTGACTCAGGACTCCTCGAAACCCTGCGCGCCAAGCAGGCTGAAATCAAGATTCAGGCTGCGGATCTCAGCACCCAGTTCGGCCCGTCTTATCCCAAGCTCACTCAGCTGAATAATCAGCTCAAGGAAATCGACTCGCAGATTCAAGCGGAAATGAAGAAGATCACCGGCAAGGTTCGGGGCCAATATACCACGGCCCTGCAGCGCGAAAACATGCTGCACGACGCTTTCGAAAAGCAGAAGCAGGAAGCCAACAAGCTGAACGAAAGCGCCATCAAGTACAACATGCTCAAGCGCGACGCCGACACCTATCGGGCCCTCTACGAAGGCATCCTGCAGAAACTCAAGGAAGCGGGCGTCGCGGCGGGATTGAAGTCCAATAATTTCCGCATTGTGGACAGGGCCACACCGCCGGGCGGCCCGATCGAGCCCAACATTCCGCGAAACTTAATGTTCGCCATGGTCTTGGGCCTCGCATCCGGCGTAGGACTGGCTTTCTTGCTCGAGGGCTTGGACAACACCGTGCGCACCACCGAGCAGGCTCAGATGATTTCTGGCCTGGCTTCTCTGGGCATGATTCCCCTTGGTTCCAAGTCGGCTCGCGAGGGTCCCAATCCCAAGCGCCTGGTAATCGCCACTTCCAAGGAAGCGGTAGAGCTTGTGACGCAGGTCCGGCCGCAGTCTCAAATGGCGGAATCGTACCGCGCCTTGCGCACTTCCCTGCTGTTGTCGAACCTGGGCGCTCCTCCCAAGGTCATCATGATGACCAGCGCTCTGCCGCAGGAAGGCAAAACCACCACCAGTATCAATTGTGCAGTCGTCCTGGCTCAGAAAGGCGTGCGCGTTCTGCTGATCGACGCCGACCTACGCCGCCCCAGCATCCATAAGACATTAGGCATGGCGCCGCACAGTGGATTGAGCAATGTGCTGACCGGCAGCACGACGATCGAGAAGGCGATCACGCACACGTCGATCCTTCCCAATCTGGATGTGCTCACGGCCGGAACGCCGCCGCCCAACCCAGCCGAGCTCTTGGCATCCACCAATATGCGGGACCTGCTGGAGCAACTCCGCGAGCAGTATGACCACATCGTCATCGACACGCCCCCTNNCCCCTGACTACTACTACTATTACGAATATCAGGGCAAATACGCCCGCTACTACCGCGAGGGTGACTCCTCCGATCACGATGAAGAAGCCGACGTGGAAGAACACGCTCCGTCGTCAAGCAGCGCGTAGTCAGGGTTTGCGCCGCACAGCATGAAGATTCCTTTCGACACTCCCGCCCGCAAATGGCTGGTCACGGCCGTTGCTGTCGCTCTCGCGACGGCATATCTCGGCGTGGCCGCGAGCCAGTTCGCTGCCTACTGGTTGGGCAATCCCAGCCGCATTGAGTTGACCAGCCTGACGAACCTGAAGAGGGCTGCGTGGCTCGATCCGGGCAATGCGGAATATCGCGATCGCCTTGGCCGCTTCTACGATCTGGTCTCCCGCGATCCGGCCTCGGCGGCTGAGCAATATAAAGCGGCCGTTCAGCTCAATCCTCATTCCGCAACCTACTGGTTCGACTTGGCCAGCGCCTATCAGGTTCTGGGAGACACGGTCAGCCAGACGGTCGCGCTCGAGCGCGCCATCCAGGCCGATTCCATGACGCCCGATGTCGCGTGGCAAGCCGCCAATCTCTATCTGGTTCAGGGCGATAATGAAAAAGCTCTGCGCGAGTTTCGAGTCGTGCTCGCCAATGACAGCCCCCTTGCGCCCGCTGCCATCCAGTTCTGCTGGCGCATCGAACCCGACGTGGATGCCCTTCTGCGCGACGTCGTGCCTCCCCGCAGCGACGCCTACATCGCGTTCCTCGCCCTGCTGCAGGATGATGTAAATCGACAACTCCGCGAGGTGACCTCGCCACCCGCTGACGCAGACCCTCTGTCGTCGGAGCAAGTGCAGAAGAAGATCGCACAGATCAAAACGGAAACCAACGCGACCTTCAAGGTTTGGAACGCGCTGATCCAGAGCCATCAGACCTTCGAGCGGCGTTATGCCTACGAATACTTTCAATTCTTGATCCGCCAGAAACAGGTCGACCAGGCCGTAATGGTTTGGCAGCAGACCGCCAATAGCTTCAACCTCGCTCAGTATTTGCCATCGTCCGGTAATCTGATCGTGGATGGCAGCTTCAAACTTCCCGTCCTCAATGCCGGCTTCGATTGGCAGCATCAGAAGCAGGATGGCGTTCAACTGACTCTCGACTCCAATGACACTCATAGCGGCCCCCGCGTCGGACGTTCCCTCATGATTACTTTTGACGGGCCTGGAGTCGTCGACGCCGGAATGTATCAGCTCATCGCCCTTGAACCCAACACCACCTACAGTTTCTCGGGCCACTTCAAGAACGACGAAATGGAGGGCGCCGGTGGGCCCCATCTCACAATTCAGGACATGTACAGTCAGGCGATTTACTACGACAGTGAATTGAAAGACGCGGGATCCTGGAAATCGATGGGCGGTGAGTTCACCACCGGTTCAGATTGCAAGCTGGTCGTACTGCACGTCCGGCGGCTTCCAGAGCGCAGTCCCATCCGTGGTAAGCTCTGGATCGACGATTTGCACCTCACCAGAAAACCGTCGTAGTGGACCGACCGCCGAAAAAAATATCGCACCGATGCCTGCTCACAGAAGAAAACCGACGAAGATCAGCCGCCAGGAGCGGTCGGCTCAGATTGACGCCATCCTGCTTTACGCCACCTTCGGGCTTCTGATGTTTGGCCCTCTCGCTTTTGGCGCGGTCGAACCCTGGTCGATTTACATTCTCGAGACCGGCTCCGTTCTCCTTACTCTCCTCTGGCTCTGCAAGCAATGGCTGGACGGCGAACTCACCGTCCAGTGGAATCCGCTGTTCCTTCCCATGGCGGGATTCGGCGCTCTCATCTTGCTGCAAATTGTGCTCGGCACCACCGCCTACCGCCGCGACACCGTCTCGGGTGCGCTTCTGTACTGCGCGTACGCCATGCTGTGCTTTCTCGCCGGGCAAACCCTTCTGCGCAGTTCTCAGGCTCGCAAAATCACCGCGATCCTTGCCTTCTACGGCTTCGCCATCGCCGCATTCTCCCTGCTGCAGGGCGTCTCTCCCAACGGCAAACTGTACTGGCTCCGCCGGCCGAGTATGGGCGGCGCGATCTACGGCCCCTACGTCAACCACAACCATTACGCCGGCCTGATGGAACTTCTCATGCCCGTGACCTTGGTCCTGTCGTTGACACGCCTGACTGGTGAAAGAGAACGCATCGCCGCCGGCATCGCCGCAGCCATCATGGCAGTCACCGTTTTTCTTTCCGGCTCGCGCGGCGGCATGATCGCCATTTCAATCGAGCTTGTCCTCTTCTTCCTCCTGCTCCTCCGTCAGGGAGTCCCCCTCTCTCGCCACAGGAAGGGAATGCAGTTTGCCGCTGTGACAGCGTTCGCGGTCGTGCTCGTCGCCTCGCTCTGGTGGCTCGGAGGCAAGGAGTTGACCTCTCGGGTTTCCAGCATCGCCACCGAGACTCATACCGAACTGTCCGGCGGCATGCGTCTCTCCATTGACCGCGACGCCTTCCGGATGTTCCGCAACAAACCCGTTCTAGGCTGGGGCCTCGGAACATTTCCCACCGTTTACCCCCGTTTTCGCAGTTTCTATACCAACTTCTTTGTCAACCAAGCTCACAACGACTATCTGCAATTGCTGTCTGAGATGGGATTGCTCGGGTTCGGCACGATGGTGTGGTTCCTGGTCGTCCTTTATCGCCACGCGCTCCGCAAGATCGGAAACTGGATGTCCGACGTCACCGGCGCAGTCACTCTGGCTTGTACACTGGGCGTTACCGGAATCCTGGTCCACAGCCTGCTCGATTTCAATCTGCAGGTTCCCGCCAACGCCGCCCTCTATTACGTACTCTGCACCATCGCAGCCGCCCCGCCGCTCCTGCAGCGCTCCCGCAAGCGCAAGCCTGTGTCCACGGAAGACAACATATTCCCCGCTTCGGAAGTCGTCTGAGTCACGCAAAACGCGAAAGATTAGAGCCTGCGCTCGTGTAAGGGAAAATCCTATGCGGCTGCCGGCACCGCTCATGTGGGGACAGCCGCCTCGGCTGTCCAGTCGAGCGAAGCTCGACAGCGCCAGCACCAATGCGCGCGCTGCTGGGCCGGTTGTAAGTGGAACTTTGCCTGAGTGGACTACGGTTTGGTCGGGCTGGCCGGATTGTCGTTCTTCACCAGCACCCACGTCGTGACGCCAATCACGGCTCCGGCGCCAATTCCGATCGCGTAAGGCGAATTCATGATCCCGCCTCCCGCCGCCGGCACTGCGCCGGTCTGCGCCTTCTTGTTTTTCTTCTTCTTGCTGTTTTCCGCGGCAGGATTGGATTCGTCGCGGGTCGTGTCCTGACCTTGCGCCAGAGTCACCACATCCTTGCCGTCGCTGATGGTCAGGTCCCCTTTGCGGGCAAAGATCCTGACCGTCCCATCCACATCCGTAACATTGAATTCCGTCCACGCATTCGACGCCGGCGTCACTCGTACATCGCCCGCCGTGGCCGCAACTCCCTTCGAAGTCGACACGGTTACGCTCCCGTGTTGGATGTCCACCGACACCCCTTCGAACTGCACCAGAGAGCCGGCGAGAACGGTAATGCTGGAGCCGGGCTCATTGATATTCGCCACGGAATCAGAACGCGTTTGCAGAAGGTCACCCGAAAAAATGGCTGAGGAAGGGCGAGGAACGTGCGCACCGTTCACCCAGGCGGCACCGTTGGTGTTTACATACAGCATGGCCGCATTGGAGTCGGCCGCTAACAACGAACCGGGGAACAGAATCAGCAGCACGCAACTTACCATACCGCGAAACGCGGAATTACCCATTCCCACACTCCGTTAATAACTATTTTGGTGACCTGCTCGAATCGTATCCCTCCTAGTTGTTGTCAGTCAATGCCTTTTGTGCTAGCCAAATCGTTTTCCGGTGGAAATCTCATCTGCCGATTGCCGGCAATTCCCGCTCTGCACAAGCCATTCTGCTCAACGCCACCGTTCCACCGCAGTCCACCACACCACTTTCATCCATTCGTCCAGGCAAGTCTTAGCCCATTGCCGGTGAGTCCACCACCGTGTTCCGAACTGCGTCTCATCCTTTGCCGCAGCCACTGAGAACGATCTTCCAGGAACCTCCTCGCGAAAGATGCTGAGGGCTCGCCGGGTATGGAACTCCGATGTCACGATCAAGACTCGCCTGCCCTCTTCTCCGGCCAGGCATTTTTCCACGTCGTGCGCTTCCTCCCGAGTCGAAAGCCCTTCCATGGGACAGATCCGGACCGATGCCGCCTCGGGAAGTCCCTTTATGTATTTCTCTGCCAATTGCACTAGATTCGAGTCGTAGATCCGGGCTGACGCGGGAACGTCGATCACCACTCGGCGTCCATACCCCTGATCCAGCAACTCTAGAGCGCGCGCTGGACGCCGGTCCGTCTCTCCCGCCAGCACCAGAATCACGTCCGACAGCTGCGGATCATCCACCACCAGCAACCGGCCGGCATCCGCCGCGAACGCCACCAGCATCGCGATTAGTAAAACGGTCAGCATCCAGACAAGTCTTCTCTTCTTCAATGGATTCAGTCCCCTGAAGCTCCGCGTTGGTTTTGCCCGCTTCCCGCCGGCCCGCGCGCGAATTCGCCAGTCTTTTGCGTGCTAAAATCGAATGTTTTCATGCTCCCCACTACGCTTCATACTGGAACCCTTCATGACGCCTTACCCTGCCTCAGATACCTCTTTGGAACAACTCAAGACCAGAATCCACCAGCATTAGGCCGGCGTAGGCATCATCGGCCTGGGATACGTCGGCCTTCCACTGGCTCTGTTGTATAGCGAAGAAAAGTTTCCGGTAACCGGGTTCGACATCGACGCCCGCAAAGTCGATAGCCTCGCCAAGGGCGGTTCCTACATCTCCGTATCGCACCCGAGGAGATCCAGGCTGCCAAGGCGCACGGCTTCTCCGCCACCTCCGACTATTCCCAGATCTCCGAGATGGATGCAATCATCATCTGCGTCCCCGCCCCGCTGAACGAATACCACGAGCCCGATCTCAGCTACATCACCGACACCACCCACTCCATCGCTCCTCATCTGCGTGCCGGACAGTTGGTCGTGCTTGAGAGTACGACATACCCAGGCACGACGGAAGAAGTGATGATCCCGATCCTCGAAAAGGAAAATACGGCCGGTCTTAAAGCCGCGCGCAACCAGCCTCTCACGGGAAAAGAATTCTTCGTGGCGTTCTCCCCCGAACGCGAGGACCCCGGCAATACCACCGTAGCCCGCCGCGATATTCCGAAGGTCGTCGGCGGATTGAACCCGCAGGCCTCGCAACTGGCAGGCGCCCTCTACGGTTCCATTTTCAATCGCACCGTTCCTGTCTCCTCCCCTGCCGCTGCGGAGATGACCAAACTGCTGGAGAACATCTATCGCTGCGTCAATATCGCACTGGTCAATGAACTCAAGCTGTTGTGCCTGCGCATGGACATCGACATCTGGGAGGTGATCTCGGCCGCTTCCACCAAGCCTTTCGGCTTTCATCCCTTTTACCCCGGCCCCGGCCTGGGCGGGCATTGCATTCCCATTGACCCCTTCTATCTCTCGTGGAAGGCCAAAGAGTTTGATTTCCGCACCCGCTTCATCGAGCTTGCCGGAAAGATCAACAACAACATGCCGTACCACGTTCTCTCCTCGGTAAGCCACGCGCTGAACCGGCACAAGAAATCTGTGAATGGCGCGAAGCTTCTCATCCTCGGCGTGGCCTACAAAAAAGACATCGACGATCTCCGCGAGTCGCCGGCGCTCACCATCATCGAACTGCTGCAAAAAGACGGAGCGCAGGTTAGCTACCACGATCCCTACCTCCCCTTCATCGGAAAAGGCCGGAAATACGACCTGCAGATGAAGTGCTCCGAACTGAAAGACCTCGGCCAATACGACTGCGTCGTCATCGTGACCGACCACTCCGACTACGACTATCGCCGCATCGTTACCGAAGCCCAGTTGATCGTCGATACCCGCAACGCCACGCATAGGGATTGAGAGCAGCAAAATCGTTCGCTGCTGAACCTAGCCCGCGCCCCCCCGACGGCAGCCTACTGTCGGGAATTCTGTCTCCGTATGGTGTATTTTTTTGCAAGGTACCCACCCCAAGCCTCCCGGTGCCTCCACAGATGTTCCGCAACCCATTGATTGTGAATTATTTACGCGTAATCCTCCGACCGGGGAAATGGCCTCTATCGTGCAATACTGAAGACGGAATAGTACACTTGAGTTGGACCCTGCCTACCCAGGTTCCCAGCATTCAAAAAGGGCAGGGGAAACCTTTACACTAGATCTCGGGTTTGCAACACAGCAGCATCAGAATCAATATGGCGTCCCCCTCTAGCGAATCGAACTTATTCTCCCCGCTCCCGCGATGGAAGACGCCGTGGTCCGAGTTTGTCTTAAGCTATGGCACCCAGGCCGTGGTCATTGGAATTCTCGTCTGGATCCCGGTTCTGCACCCCGAGATTCTTGAGAGCCCGAANNGTCAATCACACTCCACAACGGCAACTGAAACCAGTGTTAGTCGCGGAACTCGATCCGCCGCCCGCAGCGTTGCGACTGCCCGCTCCTCAGCCGCTGCCCAAACCGAAAGTGGAGGACGCGCCCGCTCCCGAAGTGAAGATCGCCGCTAAGAAACTCGACCCTCTTCCTCCCACTGCCGCGGTCATCCCGAAACAAATCGTGCGGACGAACGTCTTTTCGACCGGAAGTTCCGCCCCGCAAACCATCGAGCGC
>PMUM01000366.1 GCA_003166855.1 Acidobacteriaceae bacterium
CGCCGAAAATCTGAGAAAACAGAAGCCAGAAAAGGATGGTCCGCAACGGCGTGACGAGGATGATTACCACGACGACAATAAATATGATGACCCCGCCGATGGAGATCCCCCCGCCGGGTTGCGGCACGCGTTGCGTGGGAGCGCGCGGCTGCGAGTTCGTGAGTTGCACTCCCGCATCCGTCGCGATGACATTCGCAATGCGGCTCGTGACCAGGAGCAGGCCTTTGTTATAGTCTTGGCTCTGCATCAGCGGGATAGCCTCACGACGAAAACCGCCCACCTTCCCATCCGGCAGAATCGGTTCCAGTCCGTAACCCACTTCAATACGCGCGAGGCGATCCCGGATGACGTATAGGATCAGAACTCCACGATCTGTGGACTTCCCGCCGATGCCCCATTTCTTGAATAGATCGACAGCGTAAGAGTCGATGTCAGCCCCGTCCAGCGAATTAATGGTCACGACCGCGATCTGGGTGTGGGCCTTTTCGTCGACCTGGCGGCAGATGTCGCTGATCTGCGCGGTCGTACTCGGATCAAGGACGTGGGCGAAATCGTTGACGTAACCCGTGGGCTGGAGCTGTGAGACAGACTCTGCGCGCGCGAGTGTGCCCAGCGACAACACCAGGACCGCAGCCAGACACCATCTCGTACGCCAATTCACAGGCAAATTGTACAAGACTGACATGAAACGCTGATGACACGGCACAATTACAGCCAGGGTTTCGCCGTCCCTTCACCGGGTACCCTTGCACACAAGCTCATCTCACCTTAGTAATTTGAAGAAATTTACGGCAAGGATGATGATAGGCAACGTGCCAAACTCTGAAAATACGCGCCGCTGGCCACGCCTGCCCGTCGATATGCCCGTCCGTGTAGTGACGTCCAAGGGCTTTTCGACCACCGTAGTCGAGGGCCGTGGCACGGAAATGAGTGAAGGGGGCATGGTGTTGTATGCCGGAATCCTGTTGAACCCCGGGGATTTGCTGGAGATCGAGTTCGATACGCCCACCTCCTCGCGCCTTCCCGCCATCGTTCGATCGCGTAACGGCTTCTGCTTTGGGCTGGAATTCATCACTCCGCTGCCTGCCTAATTTCGTCTTCTCTCCCGTGGCATTGCTGACCGATTTGTTCTAGCATCTTGTCCTAGCATGTCGTCCTAGCATCGACATGCACGTTGGGGGCGGTTCCATGTATTTCGAACAGTTCTATCTGGGATGTCTGGCCCACGCTTCCTACCTGCTGGCTTCAGAAGGGGAAGCGGTCGTGGTCGATCCGCAGCGGGACGTGGAGCTGTACCTGAAGGCGGCTGCGGATCACGGACTTACGATCCGCCACATCTTTGAGAGCCACCTGCACGCCGACTTCGTTTCCGGACACCGCGAACTAGCGGCCCGTACGGGTGCGACTATCTATATGGGCGCTCAGGCGGGAGCGACGTTTCTCCACGTCCCGGTGACCGACGGATTTCAGCTGAAGTTCGGCCAGGCGTCGATTCGTGTGCTGGAAACGCCGGGCCACACTCCCGAGAGCATCTGCATGGTCGTCACCGATCAGGAAAAATCCCCCTTGCCTTGGGCCGTGCTGACCGGAGACACGCTGTTCATCGGCGATGTGGGCCGTCCCGACCTATCTCCGAGACACACGCCGAAGGAGCTGGCGAGCCTGCTCTACGACAGCCTGCATACGAAGTTGCTGACACTCCCCGACGGTGTGCTGGTCTATCCGGCGCACGGCGCGGGATCGCTCTGCGGAAAAAACATGCGGGCCGAGCGGTCGTCGACGATCGGCACCGAGCGACTGACCAACTATGCGCTGCAGATCAAGAGCAGGGAAGAGTTCGTTGCCCAGCTGACCAGCAACCTTCCAGCCCGGCCGGAATACTTCCTCAAAGACGCCGAGATCAACCGCACCGGTGCCGCGCCCTTGTCAGAGTTGCCGCCGTTGCGGGCCATCGCGCCCGCGGAGTTAAAGGCGATGTTGAGCGCAGGGGAAATTGCCCTCGACGTGCGTGCGAATGACGAGTTTGCCCCCGGGCATGTGCCGGGCTCGGTAAACATAGCGTTGGGCGGGCAGTTTGCCTCGTGGGCAGGCACGGTGCTGGGGCTGTCGGCGCATCCAGTGCTGATTGCGGCATCGGAGGCGCAGTTGGAGGAGGCCCGTCTCCGGCTCACGCGTGTGGGCATCGAAGCCTTGGATGGCTATCTGGATGGTGGCGTTGCCGCCTGGAGGCAGGCCGGGTTGCCAGTCGCGACCATTTCTCAGATGACGGCGAGCGAACTGGACGCGCGGTTGAAGTCCCACGCGGTGCAAGTTCTCGACGTGCGCCGCGAACCCGAATGGGATGCCGGACACATTGACAGCGCGAACTGGTGGCCGCTCGACAATTTCCGAGTCTCTCCGCCAGAGATGGATCACGAGGTGCCCATCGCGGTTCACTGCAAGGGTGGATATCGCAGCATGATCGCCAGCAGCCTGCTGCAACGCGCCGGTTTCAAGAACGTGATCAATGTGGTTGGCGGCTTCGATGCCTGGCAGCAGGCGAAACTGCCGACAGTAAGCGCGAAGCGGGTTGGGGTCTAAGCTGATGCCTGATGACTGATAGCTGACAGCTTCCTCATCTGTGATCCTAATCACATCCCGCCCCGCGCTGTGTAGAATAAACTCCTGCGATCTCGTGCCCCATTTTCTGGCACGAGGAAAATTCCTCCGCGTCGAGGTTCTCATCATGGCCGACAAAGCCGTTGTCGATACCCAGACTCCGCAAGCCCAGGGCCCCAACATCGATTCCATCCTGAACGAGCAGCGAAGGTTCGATCCGCCTGCGGAGTTCAGCCAGCACGCCCACATCAAGAGCCTCGAAGAATACGAGCGTCTCTACAAAGAATCTGTCGACGACCCGGACAAATTCTGGTCGCGCATCGCCAGCGAGCTGCACTGGTTCAAGAAGTGGGACAAGGTTCTCGAATGGAATTGCCCATGGGCGAAATGGTTTGTCGGCGGCCAGATCAACCTCTCCTACAACTGCCTCGACCGGCACGTCACCACCTGGCGCAAGAATAAAGCTGCGATCATCTGGGAGAGCGAGCCCGGAGAAGTCCGCATCCTGACTTACCAGCAGCTGCATCGCGAAGTGCAGAAGTTCGCCAACGTTCTAAAAGGGCTTGGGGTAAAGAAGGGCGACCGCGTCGCCATCTACATGGGCATGACGCCGGAATTGCCCGTGGCCATGCTGGCCTGCGCACGCATCGGCGCGCCGCACACGATCGTCTTCGGCGGATTCTCCTCCAACGCGCTGGTCGACCGCATCCACGACTCGCAAGCGACCTGTGTCATCACGCAAGACGGATCGTACCGGCGCGGCGCGGAAGTGAAATTGTTCCCGGCGGTGGAAGAAGCGCTGAAGTCGTGTCCAAGCGTGAAGCACGTGGTCATCTACAAACGCACCGGGACTCCGATCAATATGCAGTCGGGCCGCGATCACTGGTGGCATGAGCTGATGGCCAAGGCCTCAGATGTGTGCCCAGCCGAGCCGCTCGATGCTGAGCATCCGCTCTACATCCTCTATACGTCGGGAACCACGGGGAAACCGAAAGGCGTAGTGCACACCACGGGAGGATATTCCGTCGGAACCTACCTCACCACCAAATGGGTTTTCGATCTGAAGGATGAAGACACATACTGGTGCACCGCCGACATCGGATGGGTGACCGGGCACAGCTACATCGTCTACGGTCCGCTGCAGAACGGCGCCACCAGCCTGATGTACGAAGGCGCGCCCAATTGTCCGGAGCCCGACCGCTTCTGGTCGATCATCGCGCGGCACAAAGTGAACGTCTTCTACACGGCGCCAACGGCGATTCGCACCTTCCTCAAATGGGGCGACGAATGGCCGAAGAAGCATGACATGAGCAGCCTGCGCCTGCTCGGTACAGTGGGCGAGCCCATCAATCCTGAGGCATGGATGTGGTATCGCGAAACGATTGGCGGCAATCGCTGCCCCATCGTCGACACCTGGTGGCAGACCGAGACGGGACACATCATGCTCTCGCCGATCCCCGGCGCGATTGCGACCAAGCCCGGATCGGCCACGAAGCCGTTCCCCGGCGTCGTGGCAGAGATCGTCAGCATGGACGGCAAGCCGGTACCCGACGGCTCCGGCGGATTCCTCGTCATCAAACGTCCGTGGCCCGGCATGCTGCGCACGGTTTACGGCGATCCCGACCGCTATGTGAAGAACTACTGGTCGCAGATTCCCGGTATGTACTTCACCGGAGACGGCGCGCGCAAAGATAAAGACGGATATTTCTGGATCATGGGCAGAGTCGACGATGTGCTCAACGTCAGCGGCCACCGTCTCAGCACCATGGAAGTGGAAAGCGCGCTGGTCGCACACGAAGCCGTGGCAGAGGCTGCGGTCGTGGGGCGTCCGGACGATCTCAAAGGCCAGGCCATCTCAGCGTTCGTGACGCTCGAGCAGGGAAGACAGCCCACGGCCGAACTCAAGGAAGAGTTGCGTAAGTGGGTGGCGAAAGAAATCGGAGCGCTGGCCAAGCCCGACGACATTCGCTTCACGGATTCTCTGCCGAAAACGCGCAGCGGCAAGATCATGCGGCGCCTGCTGCGGGAGTTGGCCACGAACGGTAACGTGAAGGGCGACACCACCACGCTCGAAGATTTCGGCGTGATCGCCAAACTGCAGGAGCAAGACGAAGTCTAAAGACGCTTGTCATGCTCCCGCGGAGTCGAAGCATCCCTACCTCCTGAGCGCTGGGTCCGCCTATTCCGCGCGTACTGCCTGAATCCGATCCGCGTGAAAGTGAGCACGGAAGAGGGCGTCATTTCGGCGTTGGCGATGTATCGTACGGCCGCAGATCCTTGAACGCGCGGTTGGTCTTCAGCCGCTCTGGGAAACTCTCTTCGTAGTCCGCTAATCCTAGACAGATGGCGTGATGAACGGCGGTGAAGCCGAACGCTTTCATCTCTTTCATCGCCTCCTCCGCTGACCAGCCTTCCTCGGCCATGCGATAGGCCGCCACGGCCATTCCGGTCCGGTCGTCGCCGAGTCGGCAGTGCACGAAAACCTTCCTTGCTGGATTCTCCCGGATCACCCGCAGAAACTTCGCAAACGGCTCATCCTTCGGAAACGGGCAGTGAAACGGAATCGCAACGTACTGCATTCCCAGCTTCTTCGCCGTCGCCTCTTCCTCTTTGTTGGCTCCGCGCAGGTCGACCACGAGGTTGATACCCATGTCCTTGAGCGCGTCCAGCCCTTCATGGCTCGGTCGCCCTCCACGATAGAGATTGGGAGTGATCTCGCCAAAATTCGGAATCCCCTAGGCGTGCAGTCTGGTTCCCATCGTGTGTTCCGCAGGCGCTGGGGTAGGCTTTTCCGCCTGATAGGGTGCAGCCCTGAGACAGAGCGCAAACAAAAGCAGCAGCGCGAACGTGGCGGACTGCGTGACGTGGAATCTTAGATTCATCTCGAAGGTTAGATGCGGTGCTGCACATTTCGAGATTTGGCACGCGCTCGTGCGACAACTACTCTCCCGTTCCCATCATTACGATCGGCATGGTGGGCGTGGTCGCTCCGGCTTCGTTCTCTACGGTGATGGCGAAGGCCTTGGCTTCCATGCCCGCCGGTAATGGAGGATTGACGACAGTTGCGCTGCCGTGAGCGTCAGGTTTAAACATGCCTGCCGGAATGGGCGCGCCCTGCATCGGAATCAGCCACAACTCGTACGCTTTCTGCGACGGCAGGGCGGGCATGTTGTTCGCCACGAACACCAGGCTGCTGCGATTGCGCATATAGAATGCCTTGCCTTGGGGCTGCGGCGGAGTTTTCATCGCGACCAGTGTGAAGTGCTGCCCCTGGGGGTCAGTGATGGCGCTCGCGACACTTCGCGATTGATCCAATTCCAGTGTTTGCTGGCCGAAGGCGGCACGCAAGGTGGAGACATTCTGCCTCAGAGCAGCGTTTTCCTTCCACAGCGATGCCGCGAACACGATGACGGCAGCAGTCGCGGCCCATCCCAAGAAGCCCCACCACGAGCGCCTCGCACTGGGTGGCCCATCCTTTCGCGCCTTTTGCGAAAGGGTGGGAGCCTGTGCTGATTCCTTCGCCACCGCATCCAACAGACGCTGCCTCGCACGCTGTGGAGGCTTCGGCCCCATCACCGACAGCGCGAGAAGCGCCCCGTCGCCGCGCAACTGCTCGAGCTCCAGCCGGCAGGCGCTGCACGTCGCTAAATGCTTTTCGAGGTTTGCGCGGTCTTCACCCTCGAGCGCGTTCAACGCGTAGAGCGCGAGATCCTCGGCGAATTGTTCGTGTCCACTCATCTCATCGTACGGGGTGCCCCGTCCTTGTCCCTCCGTCTTTTGGAGGGACAGGGCGGGGATTTTGACTTCGCACCCTCAACCCTGAAACGCTTTCCTCAACGCAATCAATCCACTGCGAATTCTGGTCTTGATCGTCCCCAGCGGCTCGCCCGTCTTGTTCGCGATTTCAGAATGGCTCATGCCTTCGAAGTATGCCATCTCGAGCGCGCTGCGTTGGGGAGCCGGGATCGAGCCCAGCACGCCGCGTACTTTTTCCGCAGCCCGCGACCGGTCGGCCTCGCCGGCAAGGTCGGGCGCCACCGACACAATGACATCTTCAATGTCAGTCTCCGGCCGCCGCCGTCGCAGCGCATCGATGGCGCGATTGCGCGTGATCACCGCCAGCCACGCTCCCAGGCTTCCGCGCGCGGCATCGAACGCGCCCGGATTGCGCCACAGCTGCAAAAACACTTCCTGCAGCACGTCCTCGGCCGCTCCCGTATCGCCCAGCATGCGCAATGCGACGGCATACACGACGGAAGAATAGCGGTCGTAGAGCTCCGCCATGGCGCTCTGGTCGCCCGATTTCATGGCCGTCACCGTGGCCAGATCCGGCGATATCCCTTGTCGTTCAGGACTCGACAAACGCTCTAGTCTCTTCCTTAATTAGAGATACGTGCCCAAAGCCGCAGATGGATTGGCCCAATCCAGGTTTGATTTCTTCGTAAACCCCTAATGGCTCAGCTTGATAGCCAGTTGCCGCTCCGGTTGCGTCATTTCGCCCCACAGCTTCTGTAAGTCGGTCTGCACGGCCTGATTGTCGGGATCCTTCCGCAGCGCCAGGGCGAACCACCGATAGGCAGTGGGAAGGTCGTGCGGCGTGCACAATCCCGCCGAGTAGAGTGCTCCCATTTCGATCATGGCCTTGGGATTCGACTGATTGACGGCCGGCTTCAGAAGCCGCATGCCGCGCTCGCAATCCTGGGGCACGCCCTTGCCGTAAAGATATTTCTGCGCTTCCGCGACCGAATCGAATGGCTTTGCGGGCTTGATGGCGGCGGCAGGCTTGGGCGGCGGGACATCCGCTGGCTTGGTGGCTTTCGGGGTTGTCGCCGCCGGAGTGTCGGGAGCGCTCGCTGCGGGCTCCGTGGCCGCGGGCCCGGCGGTCGCGGGAGCGGTGTTCGCCGGAGCGGCAGTGTTGTCAGCGGTTGTCGGCGCCGAACTCGCCGCCGTGCTTCCAGTCGTCGGATTGGTTGCTGTGGCGCTGGCGGCCGGGCTGGCGGTGTTCGGGCTGCCCGCGTTCGTGGTCGCAGGGGCCGCTGCCGCTGGAGTCGCTGCCGTTGGATCGGGTGCAGGCTGGATCGCGGGCGTCGTTGCCGGTGTGCTGGGCGCACTTGAGGCAGCTGGTGTGGCCGCGTTCGTATCACTCGCGTCGGGATTCTGCGCCGCCGCCGACGGCTTGTTCGTCCCCGCACCCAGCCATCCGAACTTCTGATTCTTCCACCGCAAATATCCGAACCCCCCAGCCAATGCCAGGGCCAGCACAATCAGAACGAATTTTCCCGCGCCGCCGCGCCGCGGCTCTTCCTCATCTTCCAACAGATAGTCGAGATTGCTCGCACTCGAACTGGCATGCGGATCGGTGCTCAAACTCGCGCGCTTTCGTGGAGCGGGATCGTTCAATCCCAGAAACGATGGTCCGCTGATGTAGGGGGCATCGTCTGAGACTGGAGCGGTCGTTCGCGAAGGTGGCGGAGTTTGCGGCTGTACAGGAGACGGAGGCGCCGCCGAGGGAACCTTGGATGGAGACGGCGCAGCGCTTTGAACCGAGGCAGAGGCCGCAGGCGTCGATGCCGCTAGCAGCGTAGCTCCGCACATGCCGCAAAAGCGGTTCCCGTCCGAGTTCTCGTTGCCACAGCGAGCGCAGCGCACCAATCCTCCTCGTTTCTCTATATAGCTTACGATATCTTGGAGGTTCGATGCAGGAGGAAGGTAGCGGGGAGTACCCGAAAAATGACCGGTGCGCGAGCCGCAAGAAAAAAGGAATGCAACCTCCGGAAGCCTCGGGTATGAAGCACCCGGCTCGAAATCAGAGCGGCACCTTCCACGCCACCGTCCAGGGACGCAGTCTCGAAGTGCACCGCACTCCCGGCGTCAACCCGCAGGCACCGGAACTCGTTTTTCTCCATGAAGGACTCGGCTCGGTCTCGCACTGGAAAGACTTCCCGGCGCGCGTCGCTACCACCACGGGATGCCCCGTCACCGTATATTCGCGCTACGGCTCCGGCAACTCCGATCTACTCACCGAAGCCAGCACGGTCACCTACATGCACGATGAGGCATTGCACACGCTGCCCGATCTTCTCGTGCAACTCCACATCGAAAAGCCAATCCTCGTTGGCCACAGCGACGGCGCGTCCATCGCTCTGATTCACGCCGGTGCCAACGACGCAGTGCGCGCGTTGGTGTTGCTCGCTCCGCACGTATTCGTCGAGGACCTCAGCGTCGCTAGTATTGGCGAGGCCAAGACCCGCTTCGAGACCACGAACCTTCCCGAGAAACTGGCTCGTCATCATCGCGACCCCGCGCGCACGTTCTGGGGATGGAACAACATCTGGCTCCATCCCGATTTCCGCAGTTGGAATATCGAAGAATATCTTCCCCGCATCACCTGCCCCATCCTCGCCATTCAGGGCCTCGACGATCAGTACGGAACCATGGCACAGGTGCGGGCTATTGCGCGCGAGTCGGGCGGCCCGGTGGAAATTCTTTCGCTGGCGGATTGCCGGCACTCGCCACAGCGCGATCAGCCGCAAGCGACGCTCGCAGCAATCGCCAAGTTCGTGAAGCGGATCGCCGGGAACAAATCGGGAGCCGGCGCTGTCTAAGCAGTTATCGGCAGCATTCGCAGTCGTGTCCGCGCTGTAATCCCGGGTGTAGAATCGCCAAACGTTCCTGATGCTGATCGGAGGTCTCAATGAAAAGACATCTGGTGGTACCGCTTTTTCTCCTGATTTGTTTCGCGTCGTCCGCCACAGCTCAGGTAAGCACGCCTCAGCGTGTCCGCACCTCTGACAGCATCATGCAGAGTCTGATCATTAAGAAAGTCGCTCCCGTCTATCCCCCTTTGGGGCGCCAGGCGCGGATCCAGGGCATGGTCATCCTGAAAGTGCAGATCAGCAAGACCGGAGATGTCGAGAGCATTCAACTCGTCAGCGGACATCCCATCCTCGCTCCCTCTGCTATCGAGGCTGTGAAGCAGTGGAAGTATAAGCCGTATCTCCTCAACGGAGAGCCCGTCGAAGTCGAAACCAACGTGACTGTGAACTTCACGCTTCCCGATAAACTGCCGGTCGCAGGCGTCGTGGGCGATATGCCCGGCGGCATTCCAGAGGGTGAGCAAGGCGGCCTTGCCCCGCAACCCGCAGTTCCCGGGCGCGTGCGTGTGTCCTCAGGCGTCGAGCAGGGTTTGGTGATCACCAAGGTGCCTCCGCAATATCCGCCCGAGGCCAAGGATGCGCACATTCAGGGCGTGGTCCTGATGAATGTAATCGTCGACAAGGAAGGCAATGTAGCAAATATCCAGCTGATCAGCGGGCATCCGTTGCTGGCGCCAGCGGCGATCGACGCCGTGAAGCAGTGGAAGTACAAGCCCTACCTGTTGAACGAGACTCCAGTCGAAGTCGACACCCAGGTGCACGTGAACTTCACGCTCGCACCTTAGCGAGGGTGCCCCATCCTTGTCCCTCCGTTCTTTGGAGGGACAGGGCGGGGAATTTGATCTTCGATGAGCAAGGAAGAAGACGACTGAACTATTTCTTCACGGTAGGGCTCGCGGGCGCAGCAGCCGGCACTGCCAAAGGCGCTCCAGCCAGCACATCCTGCGCCGCCTTCGGCAATTTGTCGGCATTGGCCAGCAGCAGACTGACTTGCCACATTTGGGTGGTCGAGAGCGTCTTGTCGAATGCCGGCATTCCCGTCATGCGAATTCCGCCCGCAACCTTCCAATAGCTTTCTGCCGGAGGATCGTCGGTCACTCCGGTGCCTTCCATCAACTTGGGAGGCTTGGGGAACATTCCCTGGGCGATGACGGTCTGAGGCTGTCCCGACACGCCATGACATACCGCGCAATGTTCTTTGTAAATCTGCGCTCCCGCCACATATGCGGCTTCATCCGCGGGGATGGGCACCGACTTCGGCATCTCTTTTTCCATGCGCGCGTGCAGCGCCATGCTCGCAAATGTCTTCTCAAACGGCATCGGCGGCGCTGCCGTGGCCACCGGTGCAGTCCCTGATGAAAAATAAAAATAAACACATGCCGGAACCAGGATTAACCCCAGAATCAGCCCAACCAGAAATTTGCCCATTCCACGTTCTCCTGTGAATTTACTTGGACATGATACTACCCGAAAAACCGCGAACACTCTGCTGGAAACACGATTTCCATTTGTCTAGTTTTTCTACAAAGTTTTACAAACCTCCGACGCCCGCGTGACAAGCACACTTCGCACGTGACCTAATCTGCGTTCACCGTGACTCGAATCCCTGCAGAAATCGCGGAATTCAACGCCAAGACTCTGGAGTATGGAATCATGAGCAACGAAGCAGTCCGCTCACTCGCATCAGACACCACTCAATCTTCAGCGCCGGACGCAACTCCTGCGCCTGCCAGCCCGTTCAATCGCCGTTCGTTTCTGAAGAACACTATGGTCGCCGGAGCCGCGATCACCGTGGGAGCCGGAATTCTCGGCAAAGGGATCCCTGCCTTCGCCAGCGCAAGCGACGGAGCGGCGGTCACCAAGGGCGACATAGCCATCCTGCGCTTCCTCGCCGCGGCAGAAATCCTCGAGACCGACCTCTGGCTGCAATACACCGAACTCGGAGGCACGCAGGACAGCGAAGAATCCGGAGTGAACGGTGGCAGCCCGCTCTACATGTCTGCCCTGCAGATTCTCGACTCCGACATGCCGCAGTACATCCACGACAACACCGACGACGAGAAGAGCCACTTCACCTTCATCAACTCATTTCTCGAATCCGTAGGCGCCGATCCTGTCGACCTCTCCCAGTTCGCCACGTTGCCGAGCAGCAAAGCCACGGGAGCGCGAGATCTGGGACGGCTGACGAATCTGATGAACCTCAACGTCGACACCAGCTTCTGGACGCGATACCGCAGCTCGAAGAACAATCCTGATCTCGATCCGAATTTTGCGTTCGGTCAGGCTGAAACCATTGTCAACCGCACCGCAATCCCGCGTACCGATGACGATCTCGTCGGCCCCGCGCACATCGCGCCTTTCAATATTCCCGATCACCTGAAGGCCATCGCTTTCACCGCGGGCTTCCACTTCTGCGCCATCGAACAGGGTGGCAGCAGTCTCTATCCATCGCTCGCACAGCGGGTCACCAACGTCGATGTGCTGCGCATTCTGCTTAGCATTGGCCCCACAGAGACCTCACATTTCCAAACCTGGCACGACAAAGCAGGCAACGTGCTCACCGTTACCGATGTCGATCCGATGACTGGTTCCAAAGTTTCATTCCGGCAACTCTCGACCAACCAGCCCGAGTCCCTGCAATCGAACCTCATCATGCCTGAACCTTGCCCATTCCTCAGCCGGAAGTTTCCACCTTGCTCGATCATCCGGCCCACCAACACCAAAGGAGCGGCGATGGGAGCGGTCAGGGGTCTCACCAACGACGGCCTCTTCATTGGACAATCGCCCGACTTCTTCAAGACGCTTCGAACTCTCGCCGAGGCGGCCGACGCTGCCGAACGCGAGGTCTAGTCGATAGGTTTTGTCGCCGCGCCTGCGGGCGCTGTGTCGATAACCGTTGCACGGCGCCCGTGTTCGCACCCTCTACAGGTTTTTTGGAAAACTGTTGGTTCAATTCTTGGATGAGGAGTACTTATGATTGAAGGACTATTTCAGCCCATGCACATGCTCGTTGTTTTCGGCATCGCACTGCTCGTTTTCGGCCCCAAGAAATTACCCGAACTCGGCAAGGGAATTGGCGAAGGCATCCGCGGATTTAAGTCAGCAATGGCGGGAAAAGAAGAAGGCAAGATCTCCAATCCGAAACCGGACGCGGAAACTCCGAATCGATCCGTTGAAGACTGAGGACCGACGGCAGACGGCGAGAACTGAGCACCGAGCACCGAGTACTGAGTACTGAGTACTGATTCCCGTCCCGATGCTAAACTCAGCATCGGCATGCTGACTCACCTCGAATGCACCCGCTGCGGCGAACACTATCCCGCCGACCGTCCGCAATCTGTTTGCCCCAAAGATGCCGGGATCCTTTATGCGCGTTACGATCTCGCAACGATCAAGCGCACGTTTTCGTCGGCGCGACTTACTGGACGCGCGCCCACCATGTGGCGCTACGACGCGGTGCTGCCCGACGCCAATCCCGTTTCCCTAGGCGAAGGCTTTACGCCCATGTTGCTCAGCCGCGAATATCCCAACGTCCACATTAAGGACGAAGGCCTCAATCCCACCGGATCGTTCAAAGCGCGCGGCCTCTCCGCCTGCGTGACCATGGCGCGCCACTTTGGTTCGAAGAAACTTGCGATCCCTTCGGCGGGAAACGCCGCAGGAGCGCTGGCCGCCTACTCCGCCGCAGCCGGAGTCGAGGCGCACATCTTCATGCCGAAAGATGTCCCCATGGCGAACCGCATCGAGTGCGACTACTACGGCGCGCACGTCACGCTGGTCGACGGCCTCATCAGCGACTGCGCACGCAAGGTTGCTGAGCTGAAGAGTTCCGATGCTTGGGAGAAAGACGGATGGTTCGACGTCTCCACCACCAAAGAGCCCTACCGCGTCGAAGGCAAGAAAACCATGGGCTATGAAGTCGCCGAACAACTGGGCTGGAGAATGCCGCAGGGCATCATCTATCCGACCGGCGGCGGCGTGGGCCTGCTCGGTATGTGGAAGGCGTTTGAAGAAATGGAAGCCCTGGGCTGGATCGGTTCCGAGCGTCCGAAGATGATCACGGTGCAAGCCTCGGGTTGCGCGCCGATTGTAAAGGCATGGGACGAAGGCAAGCAGTCGTCAGAGATGTGGCCGAACGCTGCGACCATGGCCTCGGGCCTGCGCGTCCCCAAGCCTTACGGCGACTATCTGATCCTCGACATATTAAAGAAGAGCCAAGGCACCGCTGTCGCAGCGACCGACGCAGAGATTCTCGAAGCCACGCGCCACTGGGCGAAGATCGAAGGCATCTTCGCCGCACCCGAGGGTGCAGCCTCGCTGGTCGCCTATCGCAAACTCCGCGCCAACGGATTCTTTAAGCCCGAAGACACGGTAGTCCTGTTCAATACCGGCAGCGGCCTGAAATATCTGGATGTCCTAGATGCCCGTGTGGGCGCGGGCGACTCGCCCGCGCAGCCAGCAAAACCGAAGCCAGCCGCGCGCCAAATCGGCGGAATCATCGGCCCGTACTAGAAATCGGGTTCCTCATCATGAATGTCATCCTGAGCGAAGTCGTTGCGCGAGCGGAGCGAGCGTAACGAAGGAGTCGAAGGATCTCCACCTCAATGAACGCTCCGCCTCTCAACACCTCTGTGTCCTCCGTGTCCTCTGTGGTTAAAATGATTCTTCCATGACCACACGCCTCTACTACCACGACTCCTTCCTCTACGACTTCGACGCCGAAGTCCGCGACGTCCTCGACTCCCCGCGCCCCGCGCTGGTTCTCGATCGCACGGCCTTCTATCCCACGAGTGGCGGACAGGTATTCGACACCGGCTGGATCACATCAGACGCAGGCTCCAAACTCCGTGTCATGGAGGTTGCCGATGCCGAAGACGGGCGAGTGGTGCACTATCTCGAAGCGCCCGTGAAAGACTTCAAGCCGGGAACCCGCGTCCGCGGCCAGATCGACGCCGTCCGCCGTCGCGACCACATGCAGCAGCACTCCGGACAGCACGTGCTCTCCGCGGCCTTCATCCGCCTGTACAACATGCCGACGGTTTCGTTCCACATGGCCGACGATTACTGCTCGATTGATCTCGACACGCCGGCGCTCACCAAAGAGCAAATCGAATCCGCCGAACGCCTGGCCAACGAGATCATCCTCGAGGACCGCGCCGTCGACATCCGCTTCGTCACTCGCGACGAAGCAGGGAAACTTGGCCTGCGCAAACTGCCCCCGACCGAACGCGACGAACTGCGCCTCATCGACATCCGCGACTTTGATTTGACGGCCTGCGGCGGCACGCACGTCGCGCATACGGGACAGATCGCCAGCATCCTCCTGCGCAAGGTGGAAAAAGTCCGCCAGGGATGGCGCGTGGAATTCGTCGCTGGACAGCGCGCCGTCGCGACCGCGCGCCGCGACTTCACCACGCTCACCGAAACTGCCGCGCTCTTTTCTGCGCACATTTACGACGTGCCGCAGCAGGCCCGCAAGTCGCTCGACGAGCTCCGCTCGCTGCGCAAACAACGCGAGCAGTCGCAGGAGGAACTCGCCGCAGCCCAGGCCGCCGCGATGCTTGCTGAAACGCCGGTGGCAAGTGGCCGCAAACTCGTAGTCCGCACGCTGGCTGATCGGGATCTGAACTTCGTCAAACTGCTCGCCCAGAAGTTGACGCGCCTTTCCACCAACGCCGTCGCGCTTCTGGCAACGACCTCGCCGCAGCCGTCGTTGGTTTTCGCGCAGTCCGCAGGCCAACCCTTCGATATGGGCGCGCTCATGAAAGACACCATGACAAAGTTGGGCGGACGCGGAGGCGGCAGCAAAGACCTGGCGCAGGGCGGCATCCCCAATGCTGAGGGAATCGATGCCACGCTGAACGCGATTGCCGCGACGCTCGCAGCGTAACGGTGGGGAATTCCGAAGTAGAGTTGCGACGCGAAAAAAAAGAAGAGAAGAGCGAAGAAGGGAAGGCAGGAAGCTGGTCTTGAAACTAGGTGGCCCGCGCTTCGCAACCTCCGAAACGCGGGACACCCTGAATTGGCTCGCGCCTTAGGCCTGTTGCGGCCTGCGCGATCGCTCCCACCAGACCTTGGGATCGTCGGGACGGTTGAGGATCTTCGACAATTCCTGCTTGATCTCGCGCAGGCGGGTCGTGCGCAGTTCGAGAGCGGTCTGATCAACCGCGCTGTGCGAGCCTTTTTCCGAGATCCGGGCGTTCAGGTTGCGTAAATCGGCGATTTCTTGGCGAAGGCTGGAGAGATGTTCCGAGATATATGGCATCTCTTCGATCATACGCCCTATTTGAGGAATCTCTCGTGAAATCGGCGATGTCTTTTGGCCATTGACCAATTTCCTGCTCCGGCCTCGCCGTTTTCAAGTCGTGTGCGGGTGCGCCAGATCAACCCCGTGCTTCCGCTGGACCACTTACGCCGCGAGAGGCTGCTGGTATACGCCGATTTGTTCGAGCATGCCGAGCTGATCCCAGTTGTCCCAGCCCTCAACGATCTTTCCATCCACAATGCGAGCGATCGTGATCCCTCGACTGAGCACGGCCCGGCCGCTCGCGGGGAGCCCCAGTCCATCTCCCGTGTGCGTCATGACGCCGGACCATCGCAGGACAACTTTGTCATCCGCACCAAAGACGTCCTCGACCGTGACCTTGATATCGGGGAACGCGCGGCGAATTTCCCGCACGAATTTCGCGAACTCCTCCGGCCCGCGAATTCCCGCTTCCGCGCCCCTCTGTCCCCTGGCTACCCCGTCTGCAGAAAGCAACTCATACACCGTCTCGATTCGGCCCTCATTCCATACTTCCTGAAACCAGCGTCGCATCAGTTGAATGTTTTCGTCGGCTGCCAAACTGACGGCTATGAGCGTATGACCAGATCGGTGGGCCGAGAATGGTACATGCCGCTTGTTGGTCTCATGCAAGAAGACAGTTTTTCGAAGCAGTACAGCTAAATCCGAGGGTCCGATTGCAACGCCGATTGTGGCCCAGATAGACGAACTGTTTGCCGTCGATGCAGAAGCTCGCCGCAAGACGGTGACTATTGCGGCGCGCCATATCCGGCGTCAGGAAACAGGGAGACCTCTTCTCGATGATATCCGTAGCGAGATCGAGGCAGCGCAGTCCGCTGCTTTGCCTTCCAGCGCACTTTGCAAGGCCTGCCAGTACGCGCTCACGCTGTGGAATAAGCTCACGCGCTTCTGGGAGTATCCGGAATTAGAGCTGAGCACTAACCTGGCGGAGAACTCCATGCCTCCGGTAGCTCTTGGTCGTAAGAATTGGTTGCACATCGGCAGTCCACAAGCGGGACCGAAAGTTGCGGCGATTCTCTCGGTCGTAGAAAGCTGCCGTCGGTTGCAAGCCCCGGTGCGCGATTACTTTTCCACGATTCTCCCCGGGCTTGCCGATCTCCCGATCAGGTGCCTCCCAGACCTTACTCCCGCTGAGTGGGTCGTCCGGCATTCGTAGACTCAAGCGACCTCGGCATCGGCGTGAGGTGATTTTGCGACCAAGAACCTAGTTCCCTGTGTTCCGACATTCCGCCCGAAGCCCAGTTGTCGCGTCCTGCGATCGAGTTGCGATCTCGGTACCGCGAGAGAGAGGAGAGAGCAGCAGATTCTCCTGCTCTCTCGCGGCCCCCTTCCATCATTGCTCAGCCATCGGACATTGGCGCTTAAAGCCGACATCCCCTATTGCAGCCCCATAAACCGCGCTCCGGATCGGGCGGAGCTCAGTTGTTGCTGAAGCTGCTTGTGGGCATCGTCACTTTGAATCCTCCGGCTGATCGCGTCCTGTGAATTACTCTCACCGCTCGCAACACCTCGTGTCGGGGTCGCGAGATAGGTGTGAATTTCGCCGGTGCTGGTGAGACCCAAGCCAGTGATCTCCCCACGGGAATTGATGGAGCAACCCGTCATTAGATACAGGGGAGAATTACCCGCAACCAGAGTGTTGAGGTCGGTCATGACGCCGTCCTCCCACAGAAACGCCCGCGGGTTGAAGTTCGCGTCCAGGGATGCACCCACGATCAAGCCGGCATCGTTAATGCTGATGCTGACGCTGGCTACGTCGCCGGAGACTGTGCCCAAATCCTTCATCCCGATTTTCCTGGTCCAGAGAAAAGCGTGAAAAGTTGTGTCGCCCGGCAGGTCCGAGTTACCGACCACTTGACCCACGTTATTAATGTCATAGGCAACATTTCCACCAGCCAGTCCCGTTTGCCCGCCCAGATTCCCGAGGTCAGTCGCTTTGCCGTTTTCCCAGAGCAAGGCATGAACCGGCACGAGGTTGTAGAGGAAATTCACGTTGAAAGCTGCACAGGTTCCCGACCCGCCAACGGCCTGTCCGTAGTCGTTGATCTGCTGGGCGACGCCATCTGGATCGCCCCCAAAGGTAGGCAGTTTGTGAATCACTCCTTTTTCCCAGACGACAGGCTTAAAGTGGAGAACCTGAGGAGCCGGACAGCCTGTGTCCGGCGTCGAGTCCTCCGCAAATCCGGCCACTTCTCCCCGATTGCTGATCGCCATAGCCACGCCGTTGTTGCCCCCGAGCGTGGGGAGAGGATTCATGACGCCGTTGGCCGATTCGAAAGGAAGACAGATGAGATGGGTGCCGAAGCCGCAGAAATCCTCTCCATTGGGATCGGAGGCGGAGGTTTCGGCCTCGCCGACGGCTTGGCCATAAATGTTTACGCCGAAGGCGATGCTGTTCGATCCGCCGAGCGTACCGAGGTCGGCCGCTTGTTTGCTGCCCCAGACAACGGCATGAGATGAGCCGTCAGCGAGGTTTGAGGATCCGGCGACGCGGCCGTTCTTCGTGATGAAGAACGGCTGGCTGAAATTGCCGCCGGACAATGTGCCGAGATCGCTCACGGTGTAATGGGCGGTTGGGAGTGGACGTTGCTGGGCGTCCTGCGCGCCAGCGTTCATTGGAACCGCCAGCGCCGCGAGTATCGGCGCCGAAAGGAACAGCAGAGATTGGGATTTCATGTGGCCTCCTAAGTTTTGTCCGCGTTGTCTGCGGTTGATCTTTGAGCTCATTTCGCTCTCGTCTAGGTAGGCGCAATCGGCGGGACAGAACTATCACCTAGGAATTGTTTTTTTGAAGGGATTGTCTAGCGGCGAAAATTGTTGGAGCGTGGTCAGTCCGCGAAGTCCGAACGCACAGACCTTGCTCCGACTCAATGGCGATTGAGGGTCTTTATGCTCACGGATTCTTGGTTGCTGAATTTGCCGAGGGCGGGAGTGCGGACAGGTCCAGGTTGTGCATCACCACGATCTGCCAGTCGCCGGCATTCCTTTGCCATCACGAAACTCAGTAATCCGCGGCGATCGGGCCTCGGATTTCCTTGGGCATCCGTAGCCCCCGTCATCTCCCAATGCACATCCACTGCCGCCACATCCGGACGGATGAACCGGGTCTTGATGTCCATATAGCGCTGGTGGCTATTCTTAAAAATCGTCGAGAACATCGGTGCGTGGAACTCTTCGATTTTCGCTCTTCCACTCGCGCCTTCGCCTCTCCAATTGGTAAAGTCGGCGTCCTCGGTAAACACCGCGGCGAACGCCTTGGCGTCATGCCGGTTCCCGGCGTCCACGAACCGGTCGATCACCGCCGCGATTGCCTGTCGATCGGTTTCGTCGTTCGTCTGCGCCCACAAGGTCAAAGGCAAAGCGAGGATAATCGTCAGACCCTCCAGGAGAGTTTTCCAAATGAACGCTACGCTCCTCATGGTGTCTTCCTTTCTGCGTCGAATACCGTTTCATTCCGCCTGCGATTCCGATTTTGTCCTTGCGCGATTCCCTCATCTCTCACGCGAGCCTCTCTTCGATTCAGAGTGATCCGGACAGTTCTTCCTTCGGAATCGACTGAAATTGAGTATTTACCGGGCGGCAGGCTGCTCCCGTTGTACGTACGCTGGAGGGCAACAGGAAATTACCCTCACAGCGTATTTTGCCGACTTGGCCAGGGTCGATCATCTTGGGTTGCGGCAGAAGCTCCGCAGCCCCCGGTCTCGTAGTGATCGGGATCGATCTCAGCCTACGCTTGCGCGCGAGGACTTCCAAGTGCGACGAACACTGCCAGACCGGTAAAGCATGCGATTAACCGTAGTGTCTTCACTCGTGACCTCCTTTGATTCCGTCAAATTGCCCACGTGGCTTGAGATTTGTCTTCGCGCGAGCGGCGGCTATTTTTGGTTGACCGCCGGTTTCCCGACTGGCGCAGGCGGATGGGAAAGCGGAATTGCTTTCGGTGCAACCGGCATAGGTGGCGGAACGGGAATGCTGGGCATCGTCGGGTGCCGCGACGGCGAAACGTTGCCACGTTTCAGCATCGACGGTCGAGTGCGGACGACCTGCTCGCTTCCCGGTGCCGGCGCCATATAGCCGATGCGCGCCGTCTCAGCTGCTCCGTAGAGTTCGGGAGTCAAGTAGTGGCCGCGTTCGGCACCCTTATCAGCTTCAACCTGCATCGGATGCGCCTTTTCCCAAGCGTCGTTTCGCACTCCCGACACTTGCCAGGACACCTTGCCGCCGGGTCGGCCTCCAGCAATCTTGAAGTGCCCTCCGGAAACTTCCTCGGCAACGTAAAGGTCTCTCCCCGGCGCGCCAATGGAGGTGAGTTGATAGCGGAAGTCCTTGTTGATGACCTCGAACCAATCGGGAAGCTGAACCACGGCTTCGCCCGAGGCGTCGAGCACGGCGTTTCCGCTGTAAAGATTCAGGACCTCGGAGGACTCGACGGACGCGTGAAAGAGATACTTGTTCGCGGGGTCGAGAGGATGGTCGATACGGAAGTTCTTGGTTCCGGTAGCGCTGAAAGTGCCATAGACGCTGACATTGCCGCTGGTAGCCGCCAACTGCTCGACGCTGTTGATGCGGAGGTGCACCGCCCCGCCGCTCGGGGCGTTGATGTAGGTATTACCGTTGGTGCCGCCGGCCAACGTGTAGTTGCTGCATCCCGTCATCTCTGCTTGTCCGAGTGCGAGAGCGATGAAGCCGGTGTTGCATCCTGGATCGCCAATGATCGCGTAGGTACCAACATCGTCCAGGTACGCTTGGAAAGCCACGGCTCCGAAGCTCCCGTTGGAGTTCTCAGCGAGTATGGTCGGAGCGGTTGAGCTATTGTTGGCGAAATAACCTGCAAGGCTATCGTCGGCGGTGCCAAGCACTCCCACATAAAGAGGGTTGCCCGTGTCGCCCCATACGCCCGCACTGCCAAGGTTTGAACCTTCCAAACTGCTGCCACTTGCAGAACCGTAAATACCGACATTGCCGCTACTGTAGCCCTCAACCCCAATCCCCTCGCTTACACCGTTTACACCGACACCAACGCTAGAAGCGCTCGACCCGTAAAGTCCGGATCCTCCGCCCGTTGTAGCTGACGAATATCCCTGAACGCCGATATACGGGCTCGTACCATATACACCAAGGCTAAGGAAACCCGCGCTCGAGCCGTAGACACCATAGCTACTGCCATTTCCTCCGACGCCGATGTACGGGCTCGAACCATATACGCCAAAACCAGCTGAGGACGAACTCGCACCGGTAACGCCGTACGTAGTGCCCGTACTGGCTAACTCATATCCCGCGACGCCGATGCCGGAAGTCGATTCGCCGAGTCCGGTCACACCATAAGTAGTCCCGGTCCCGCCCACCGCAGAAGCGGAAGTACTGCTGCTGGTGGCGTTGATGGTGAGACCAGTAGAGTTGGCCGTAAGCGTGCCGTTGATCGTCTGATTCGCAGCGAAGGTGTTGGCGCCCGCCAGCAGCGGTACTTTGCTCGTGTCTAGACTCAGCGTAGTGCTGCCGCCCAACGCTACTGAACCGCCGCCGGTCAGGGCCGTGCCCGGCGATATTGTCACTGACGAATGCGCCAGCATGGCATTGCTGACTCCACCCGTGGCGATGCTCAACGAACCCGATCCGGTGATGGGCCCCCCGGTCAACCCAGCGCCGCTGCCGACACTGGTCACAGTTCCCGTGCCTACGCCGGCGCACGCCCAGGCTGTACCGTTGTATTGCAGCACCTGATTCGCCGTGCAAGTCTTGAGCCCGATGGTGGAAGTGCTTCCCAGCGTCATCGCTCCGGGCACGGTAAGCCCGCCGGCTGTGCTGGCATTGAGTGTGATCTTCGAATCCGCCAGCATCGCGTTGGTGATCCCTGCCGCCGGCACTTTCAGCGAAAGCGTCCCCGTGGTTCCTCCACCGGATAGTCCGCTGCCGGTTGCCGTGGTGATGCCTGTGATGGTTCCTGCACCCGGAAAGGTCTGCCCGGTGACGAATGTGACTTTGCCAAGGCTGGAGATATTGAAAGTGGTTCCACTCACCGCTAGCGTGTTGTCCGTACTTTTGGGAAACAGAGTGAGCGTGTCGCGAACATCTGTTTTCCCGTTCACGTCAAGCGTTGCCGCCGGGGCGGTCGTACTGATGCCGATTGCCGAAGTTTTCTGGAAGATGACTGAGTCGACGATGTCGCTCGTCGTATCCCACATCGGAATGTAATTGACCGTGCCTTTGCCAGTGACGCCCGCATTCGCCGGAGGTGCCGAATTCTTCGACGCACCGGAGGCTGTGGTGGCCGCAGTTTTCGTACTTCCTGCGGGTGCCGAAGTCCCATTCGCCAGCATGAAGGCCGAAGCAGGCAGTCCGCCAATGGTCTCGGCATCGCCTGCTTTCAAGGCGTAAGGCACAGCCACCAGAAGTACTCGAGGCGCTTCGGCCTGCCCTTCCGCCTGGATTCCCAGCCATCGCGCTTCGCCGCTGACGAATACATCCTGCGGCAAGCCCGTACTACGGGTGGAACCCAGCATGACGGTATAGTGGCCGTTCTTTGTGGGCTGAACGTTTTGGATTTCCATCCAGAGCGGCATGCCGCCTTCTGAATCCTGGTACAGCGCAAACGTGACGCCAACCACCCCAGTCAGCGGCTTTCCGTTGACATCCGTGAGAACGCCGCTGTAATTCACCAATTGTGGTACCACGGCGCTGTTTGTGCTCGACGGTGCAGTCGACGCCATGTTTGAAGTCTGGGCCACCGCCGCAAGCGCAAGACTGCCGATTGCGACAATCAGACCCAATCTGATCCTTCTCTTTAGGCCTTTCATTTCGTCCCCTCCCACAGAATCGACCCTGTTTGACCTGTGCTTCTTCGACTAGAATCAGTCTCCCGCCGCGCGATAATGCGTTCCTCGTCGAGAGAGTGCTTCAGGAGAATTAGGCGGAATTGCCCTTACGCTCACGGGCCGACGACGCTGCTCAGCTTGTTGTTGACGCCCATAACGAGGCACACGGCCTGCCCTGTGCCCAGCGGCGAACAGGCAGGAGTGCCCACTCCGGTTCCGCCGATCTGAGCCCAGCCCGTCCAAACGGAGCCGTTGTAAACGTCGGCGAAAAATGCGGCGTTACCTACACCGATTCCAATGCCTCCGCAGACCAACTGACCCGCAGACTGCGAGGTGCAACCGACGTTGTCATTTGCGGAACCGTCCAGGTCAAGAAAGTCGGACCAGTCGCCGACGATCCACGAGAGCCCATTGAAAGTGGTTACAAAGATGGACGACCCATATCCTTTTCCGAAGCATGCCACATCCCCAGGAGCTTGCCAGGATATGCAATCGAGCGCGTTGCCGCTCCCAATACCGCTGAGGTTGAGGAAGCCCTCCCACTTACTCGCGCTGTATCGATTCACGAGTGTGGCGTACCCGGTTGTGTATACGGCGCAGATCACTCCGTCGTTGTCGTCGCTCGTGCAACTCGGCGCGGTAACGGTCGAGGTCGTCAGGTTGACGAATGCGCTCCAGGCAGTTCCGTTATAAAGCGACCACGTTAAACCTCCAGAAGAGCTTCGGGCGGCGCACAGCACTTCTCCCGCGATGTACTCCGTGCAACTGGGCGCCGAATACAGCGCGGCTGTCACATTCGTCGGGGTGCTCCATACACCGGCCTTGAGAATCGACACTTCCAGGTCGCCGTTACTCGCAGCAGCGGCGCAGAACACGTTGCCCTTTCCATCGTTGGTGCAACTTGGATCGGAGAC
>PMUM01000453.1 GCA_003166855.1 Acidobacteriaceae bacterium
TTGGCCGGATTCGGTGGCTCCGGCGGTTTAGGGGGCTGCGAGCTGGCCTTCCGAATCTCGATGCCGTCGTGTTCGTTGTTGAGCACAATGTGCGCTGAGCCGTTGCCCACGCTGCCGCTGGCTTTCGCCTCGTGCTCGCCATTGTCGACCTTCAGTTCCCCGAAGTCCGACTGAATCTCGCCGTCACGCGTGCGCGCATCCAGGCGGAATCCCGCTTTATCGGGCAAGCTTAGCTGAATGCCGCCGTTCTTGCTGTCGATCTGCACGTTGCCCAGGGTACGCATCCCAACTTCGATCGCACCGTTATCGTTCTGCAGGCGAACGTCGCCCGAGACGTCGTCGAGCCGAATATTCTTCGACCGGGTAGTCAGGTGCAGGGGGCCAGTGATCTGTTCAGCGTGCAGTTCGTCTGAATCGAGATCGAGTGAGCCCTCAATCTTCGAGAACTCCATGTCGGTGCGCGAAGACTTGAAGGTCACGGTCTTCGCGATGCGCGCCAGCTTCACGCTTTCCTGAAATTCGCCGTCGAGTTGCACTGCTCCTTTGACGTCGGCAACCGAGACTTCATTGACCCGGCCTTCCACGTGCACGTCGCCGGTGATCTGCTCGATCTTCACCGAGCCTTTTTCCTGGCTGACTTTCACGTTGCCGTTCACATCTTCGACGCTGGTGTCGGAATGCTGGGCTGAGATATCGATGCTGCCATCGCGTCCCACCAGGTTTACGTCCCCGCGGCGGGAGGTGATGGAGACTGCCACTTTGCGCGGCAGGGAAACATCAAGATCCGTTTCGACGGGATGATCGCCCGCTCCCTCGACATTGGCATTCAGTGTCACCAGGCCGCCGATCGTGGTGATCGTGGGCTTGGATTTGCGGTCGTACTCGTCGGCGTCGCTTTGGTTGTCCGCACTTACGCGCTTGCGGACGACGACCGTGATCTTGTTGTCATCCGAGGCGTGAACGCTGACCGCACCGCGAGTGTCGATGATTTTAAGGCTAGCTGCCGCAGGGAAGGCCTGCTCGAGATGATCGTTAAAGTTGTAGCTCTGGCCGAAGATGCCGTTGAAGTCGCTGTCGTCGATGTTGATGTTGTCGCGAATTCCGGACCAGTTGACGCGTTCCAGTTGGGTCGCAATCAAACCAAAAACGACGATCATGACCACCAGGAAAACTCCGCCCGCGCCAATCCCGGAGGAACGAGTGCCTTCCCGCTGCGCGCGCTGATGTTCGAGCAGTTTGATCACGCCCCAGAAAATCAGCAGCACCGGCCAGTAACTGGCGAACAGGTGCGCCAACCGGCCAATCGACAGGATGTGCATCGTCCCCATCAGGAACACGACGCCAAGCACGATCAGGACGAATGCGCCTGCCATGGATCGGTGACGCCGCGGCGGCAGAGGAGGAAGCGGCGAAAATGCTGGAGGTGTGACTGGGCTAGACATTTTTCACCTCGCCAGAAGAAGCTGACTGCTCCGGGCCCTGCGGCGCCGGTGGTGGCGAAACAATCTGCGAGCCTCCGGGCGGGACGCTGGGCGGCGTGCCCGGAGGCAGTGAGCCGATGTGTCCCTCGGTCGATGCATTGCTCTGCATCAGCTTGACCACCCCGATTATCAGCAGAATGGCGGGCCACGCGCGCCAGAAGCCGATTAGGAAGACGATACCCAGAGTCACTAGGATTGCAGGGCCCATCATTTTGCCGGTGCGGCAACGCTCACAGACGCAGTACGGGCGATAGCCTCCCAGCAGTCCCCAGTGCTTGGCAAACAGCCACACGCCTAACACGATCAGAATGATCGGCCAGAACCGGTGCAGGCTGAAATCAAAAACCGTGTTGATCAGGAACAGCACGCCCAGGCCAATTAGGATCGCGGCCGCGGCGGGAACTTTCGTGGTTTCGAACTTCTCTCCCGTGCCGAAAGTCGACGTCAGGCCGAACGGATCAGGAACAGGTTCATTCGCCTGAATCGCCCTGGCCGTGCGGACTGCGTCCAGTATCTGGTACACCCAGAAGAAACCGAGAAAGATTCCCAGCACCGTATTCGCCTGCCACGACAAGTCTGAGGACAAAGCGATGATCGCGCCGACAAAAATGCCAAGGTGAGCCAACCCCTTCGCGTACTGGCCGCAGTACACTGCGCCCAGACCGAGGGGAATCGCGCCGAGGATTCCTGCAACGGTGGGATTCGGGCCCGCATTAACGGGAGGCCGGTACGCGGCGGACGGTGCGCTCAATGGCGGATACATCGTTTCTGCCGGCGGCACAAATCCCGCCGCCGGGGGAGTGCCTTCCATGCGTGCGGCCAGGCACGCCTCGCAGTAGATCACTCCGCGGACATCGCGGGTGCATTGGTTGCAAAGTGGCTTGCCGCAAGTGCGGCAGAAAGCCACCGCAGCAATATCGCTGTGTGTGGCGCAGTTCATACGAACCTCCTGTCAGTGGTCACCGACACTACAGGCAGATCCGGATTTGACGGATCAAAGACAGATGGACCCAGAGGAGCGCCAGCCAGAATCAGATGGTTGTCCGTCTGGCTGTAATTGCGCTCCTGCTTCTGCTCGGGCTGTTGTGTTGTGTCGTTCTTGTCGTCTTTCTGTTTCGCCGGCCGGGTTTCCTTGCGGCCGGGTTCGGCGGGAGCCACCGTGCGCTTGATCTCGCGTACGCGCGACTCGACTTCGTAAACGATCCGCACGTTCTCGTAGTAGTGCACTACGCGCGCTTGCGTGGCGTAGTACGTGTGCCGGATCGCAGAGGGCCGCAGGCTGATCTGCCGCAGGTCGTTGGGTTTCACCCCAGCAACCGTCAGGCCCACCGACAGCGCGAAGAATGCCATGCCAAACGACATGGCAAAACGCGGCTGGCGGACCGTTGCCCAGATCGGCTCGAGCACCGAGGCCTGCACGTGTTCCCACCACGAAATGCGTGGTTGAGGAGAACGTACAGTCACTCGCAGACGTTGGGTGTCAACGCCCGTCGTGGATGCCAGAATGTTGTTGACCAGGCTGGCTGGAGGCTCCACCTCCGTGAGACCCTTTAGCCAGTTGCGGCCCGCCTCAGCTTCGGCGAACAGCGGACCGCACGCCGCGCATACCCGGGCGTGGGCCTGGAAGCGGTCGAGTCCCGTCCCCGTCAGAACGCCGTCGATGGCGTCCGAGAGCAGGGTTTCGAACTCGTGACACTGCATTCCGTTTCTGGTCTGGTCTGGCATCACATCACCTGCCTATAGGTACGCTGTAAGAGCCTGGCAAGTTCCGCCCGCCCTCTATTTATTCGCGATTTCACGGTACCCTCCGGAACCTTCAAAACGCTGGCAATTTCACGGTAGTCCATATCCTGTAAGTCCCTTAGAATCACTGCTTCCCGAAGCTCTGGCGACAGCTTGGCCAAGGCCGCATGCACGGTCTCCCCGACCTCCCGGCTGCGTACCCGGGCGTCCGGGGGAGCCGATTGGTCAGGAATTTGCTCACTGAGGGGCTGGGCGTCCTCGTGGTCCGACGCCGCGGTGTCCATGGAGTCGGTCATCCGGTCCTGNNGTGCGGTACATCTTGATGAAGACTTCCTGGGTGAGATCTTGGGCGTCGTCGCCCGATCCCGCGAAGCGGTAACAGATGTTGTAGATACGCCGGTTATAGGTCTGCACGATTTCCTCCCAGGCGGCGGAGTCCCCGGCAATACACCGTCGGACCAGCATCGCGACGACCTGGACGTCTTCCACTTGCACTCCCCGGAAATCTGCTCAAACCTGAGACTCTGGCCTGGACTTAACTTGGGTCAACCGACTGCTGAGACTCTCTCCAAGCCCTGCCCACTAGACAGTACGTGATTGTGGGCGTTGAAGTTCGCTGACTTGCGTAACCATCGACGAAACAGGGAATTGTAACAGTGGAGAGAGGACTCAGCATGGCGAGAGAAAGCTCCGGGGAATACGGAACGACAGCCTTTCCGCATATTCACGAAAGCATAGCGAATAGAGAAAGCAACGTTCGGTGGCTCTTTTTCACGATTGAGTAAGCTGTTATGCTTCCTCCACTCGCGGGACGGGAAATGGTCGGAGAACGGCTTTCACACTACAAGATCGTGGAGCGAATCGGCGCCGGCGGCATGGGCGTGGTTTACCGCGCTCACGATGAGCAACTGGATCGCGATGTTGCCATAAAAGTCCTGCCCTCCGGTTCTTTTGCCGACGATTCTGCGCACAAACAGTTTCGCAAAGAGGCCTTGTCTCTCGCGCGCCTCAACCATCCCAATATCGCGACGGTGCACGAGTTCGGCAGCCAGGACGGCATCGATTTCCTCGTAACCGAATACATTCCGGGCATCACTCTCGATGCCAAGCTCGCCAAGGGACCTCTGCCTCCGGTGGAAGTTGCGCGTCTCGGAGTGCAACTCGCGGAAGGACTCGCGGCGGCGCACCAGCAGGGAATCGTGCATCGCGACCTGAAACCAGCCAATCTGCGCCTGACTCCCGAGGGCCGCCTGAAGATTCTGGATTTCGGTCTGGCCCAGTTGACGCCTCACGCCAGCGAACTGGGTTTGACCGCCACTGTCACACGATCGCAGGAAACCAGCGGAACCCTGCCTTACATGTCCCCCGAGCAATTGAGCGGTGAGGCGGTCGATGCACGCAGCGACATTTGGGCGGCGGGCGCGGTGCTTTACGAAATGTCCACGGGAAAGCGTCCCTTCCCACAGAGTGTGCCAGCGCTTCTGATCAATGCGATTTTGAATCAGACGCCGGAACCCGCGAGCAGGCTCAACCCCGCAGTCCCGGCCGTCTTGAACGAGGTGATTCTGAAAGCGCTGGCGCATGATCTCGCGCGACGCTACCAGTCGGCCACTGAACTGGCAACCGATCTCGGCCGCCCGATGGCGGTTGCCGCAGCGGCAATTCCGATTTCCGCCGCGCCCCGGCCGCATCGCTGGATTTACGCTGTCACGGCGGTCATCCTTCTAGCCGCGATCGGGGGATATTTCGTCGTGGAGCGCTATCCGCGGCCTGCTTCCTCCGCCTCATCGTCCGCAACGGTGAACCGGCGCCGGTCAGTGGCCGTGCTGGGTTTCAAGAATCTGTCCGCGACTGCCGAGAAGGCATGGCTTTCCACCGCGATCTCGGAAATGCTGACGACGGAACTCAGCCAGGGAGATCAGTTGCGCGCCATTCCGGGCGAGAGCGTCGCGCAAATGAAGATGAGCCTTGCCCTCCCCGATGCCGACAGCTTCAGCCAGCAGACTCTAACGCGCATTCGGCAGAATCTCGGAAGCGATGACGTGGTTCTGGGTTCCTATCTTTCGCTAGGAAATGGATTGCTTCGTCTGGATGTGCGGCTGCAGGACGCCGTGGCCGGCGAAACGCTGGCCTCGGTATCGGAAAAGGGAAATGAGTCCGAAATCGACAGCCTGGTCAGCAAGGCGGGCGCCGAACTACGCGCGAAGCTTGGTGTGGGTGCGCTGTCCGATGCGCAATCTGCCATGGTGCGGGCCTCCTTGCCCTCGAATCCCGAAGCCGCGCGCTTGTACTCAGTTGGACTCCTGAAGCTGCGTTTGCTCGATGCGCGCTCGGCTCGTGAATCGTTGGAGCAGGCTGCCGCCCTCGATCCCAACCATGCGCCCACGCACGCGGCGCTGGCCGAGGCCTGGTCGCTTTCAGGCTATGAATCCAAAGCGATGGACCAGGCGAAACGCGCGCTCGAACTCTCCGCTCGGTCTTCGCGCGAGGAGCGATTGTTCATTGAAGGCCGGGCGCACGAGATGCTCAATGAGAAACCCGAAGCCATCGAGAGCTACCGCGCTCTTTGGAAATTTTTCCCCGACAACATTGATTATGCATTGCTTCTGATTCGGGCCCAAGTTGCGGGAGGGCACGGGAGCGATGCGGAAAAGACGCTGGCAGACCTGCGCAAGCTGACTGTCTCGGAGGTGGACGCGGCGCGGATTGATTTGGCAGAAAGCAGCATCGCGGCTTCGTCGAGCGATTTCAAACGGGAGCAAGCGATGGCGGAGACCGCGTGCAACCGTGCCCGGGCGGCGGGCGCCAACCTGCTGGTGGCACGGGCACTGCAAAGCGAAGCCCATGCCACCGAACACATGGGCCAGACCGAGCAGGCGATCGGCTTCTCGAACCAGGCGCGAACTCTGTTTGATTCCGCCGGTGATCGCCGGGGAGCGGCTCGCTCAGTGCTGGCCGTGGGAGACGTGCTGTTTGACCGCGGCGACTACGAGAACGCCAAGAAGCAGTTTGCAGCGGCGCTTCCGGTGTTTCAGGAAATCGGCGCTCAGAGAAGTGTTCGGGCCTGCCGCGAACGCATCGGAAATGTGTTCTATTCGCAGGGAAACATGCGGGAGGCCAAGAACTATTACGAGCAAGTTCTGAATTTTGATCGCGAGATCGACGATCCGTCCGGACTGGGCGGCGACTACGGAAATCTGGCCAATGCTCTCGATGGGTTGGGCGACCTGCCGGGCGCGCTGAAGATGCACCAGGAGTCGCTCGCAGTTTACGAGAAGATTGGGGAACGTCGTGGAATCTCCGCCACCCAGAACAATCTGGGCAACCTCATGGTGGAAGTCGGAAACCTGGAGGAGGCAAAAAAATACTACCAGCAGGCTCTCGCCACAAGCCGGGAGATCGCTTACCGGCTGGGTGAGCCATATCCGATCAGCGGCATTGGAGACGCTCTTCTCGCTCAGGGAGACTTGGCCGGTGCGCGAAAACAGTACGAGCAGGCGCTCGCCTTGTGCAAGGAACTGGATGACGAAGATTTCACAGCGCAGATCCAGGGGTCTCTGGCGTCGATCGCCTTGTACGAGAAGAGGTATGCCGACGGCGAAGCTCTGGCGCGGCAGGCAGTGGCAGGTTACGAGAAGGCCAATTCATCAGGCGCTGGTGCCTGGTCCCAGGCCATTCTGGCGCGAAATCTGCTGGCTGCCGGCAAGTTGGCGGAGGCGCAGAGCGCAGTGGCGAAAGCGTCAGCCCTTGTCCGGAAGTCCACAGGTGAACCTTTCCGCTATGAATTTGCATTTGCCGACGCACGGGTCAAAGCCAAGTCGGGTAAGACTTCCGAGGCCCTTAGTGAATTGGAGACGGTGCTCTCTTCCACGCGCAAGTTCGGCTATCGTCTCTACGAATATCAGGCCCGGCTCGCGATTGGCGAAATCGAATTGTGGTCGGGTTCAGCATCGGCGCAAGCCCATCTGACAACCCTCGAAAAAGACGCCCGGGCCCACGGAGCCCTTCTCATCGCGAACCAGGCGCAGGAGTTGCTCTCGCAAACCAGCGCGAACGCCAAGACGCGTTAGACGATGTTCGCGATCCCGGCTAGCGCGAAGTTGGACCGAGAGCGTTGACCTGGAACAACCAACTTCCAGCCGCGAAGCAGCGGCACGCGAAAGCCCGGACGGGCAGGGACGGCACGCTGTTGCGACGCCGAATCCCTACTGCAGCGCCTTAAACCCCGCGCACTGCTCCGCGGTCGGAGGAATCGTGCTGGCCGTCGCATTCGGATCCACGCGAATTACGCCTTTGTCGGACGAGCAAAACAGGCGCTTGCCGGTGCGATCGAAAACCACCGGCGCCGCTGCCACAAAGTAGCTTTGGCTCATCCCGTCCGACGGATTGCTTCCCACCGCCACAAAGCTGTATCCCGATTTCTCTCCGCCCGCCAGGCTCTCATCCAGGATGCACGCCGTGGCCGCCGACCTGGTGCAAGGCTCGGCCCCTCCCAGATTCGCGAGCGACTCCGCATACCCGCCGTAAGCGGCCATGTAAGAGACTTCCGCCTGGTTGATGGCCCGGATCGACGCCACCGCAGAAGCCTCGTCCGCATGGACTTTCGCCGCCGTCATGCTCGGAATCGTGATCGCCGCAATAATCAGAATGATCGCGACCACCACCAGCATTTCAATCAAGGTGAATCCACGTTGATGTTTCATCTCCCGCCCTCCGTGCTGGAAGCACCCAGCAACAAAACAGAGAACGGCCACGAACAAAAGCCTTGCGCGGAAAGTGTGCGTGTGGATGGAAATGTGTGTGGATCCGGGTCTTTGACCCGGATAGGCCGGGCAAAGCCCGGCTGCCTCGGCTCTCGCCGGAATTCCGAAAATGTCTCGAAACGCCCGCCCGGTGCTAGCACCACCGTAACGTTGACCCTCCCTATATAGGATTCCTATACTCCAAACATAGGAATCCTATACTGCGATTCCGAAACTGATATGACGCAACGCATTCGCTCCAAAATCGCGCGGGGAAGCGGCGAACTCGCCATCCTCTCATTACTGGCCGAGCAGCCCCTCTACGGCTTCGAAATCGCAAAACAGATCGGTGCACGCACCGGCGGAGCCCTGAAATTCACCCTCGCCTCGCTCTATCCGCTGCTCTACGACATGGAAAAACGCGGCTGGGTGGAAGGCCGCTGGCAAGCCAACAGCGCCGGCCGCGACCGCCGCTACTACCGACTCACGCCCGGTGGCCGCCGCCAACTCGCTCCGCTGCGCGCGGAGTGGCGCACCTTCTTCCAGGCCCTCGACAGCCTGGCCGGAGTCAGCCATGCCTGATTGGAAAAAACTCGTCAGCCAGCATATCGCGTCGTCAGCATTGCCTGCGGCTAGTCGCGAGGAAGTTGTCTCAGAGTTAGCCGCTCATCTCGAAGAAGCGTACGAAGCTGCACGATCAAGAGGCCTGACTGACGCAGGCGCTTTCGAAGTTGCTGCGCAAGAAGTCAGCGATTGGCGCAGTCTAATAAAAGAAATTTCTCGAGCGAAAGAGGAGAACCCCATGAACCCCCGCACCCGCAGTCTGTGGCTTCCCGCGATGGCCAACCTGATCGCAGCGCCCGGCCTGCTCATGATCCTTCAGAAACTCTCCGTACAACCTCGCGTGCTGTGGATCGGAGACATGGCGATGGTCCTCTACTTGCCGTGGCTCGTCACGCTGCCAATTTTCGGTGCCTTCGGAGCATTCCTGGCGAAGCGCGCTCATGCTCGCTTCGTGAATCGCTTAATTGTAGGGTTGTCTCCGGCGCTCGCCGTATTAGGGGCGTTCGCGCTGGTTCTGCCGATCAGCCTGGTAGTCGACTCGCATCGGCTGAGGGATTTTCCGTTCGCCTACTTTGCGCTCACGATCTGCAATTGGGTCGTGCTTCCGGCGCTCGCCCTGCTGATAGGAACTTTGCCATTCCTGCGTGAGACAAACAGCCTCGCACGCAGTGAAGCATAAACCGGAAGCCGAGAGCCGGAAGCCCGGTTGTTCACTACTTCGCCGGCGGCACATACTCCTTCGGCTTCGCCGATCCCTCGCCGAAGAAAAACTGCTCCAACTGCTTGACGATGACTTCCTGATCCTCGCGCCGCGCCGGATTCAGCCGGTACTCGTTCAGCAGCATCTTGCAGTGCTCCGTCCACATTCGCCACGCTTCCTGGGACACGTTGTCGTACACCTTCTTCCCCAAGTCGTTGTCGAACGGAGGCTCGTCCAGCCCCGGCATCTCTTTCTGAAACTTCACGCAAAAAACGGTGTGCGCCATAACCTTCCTCTTGAATAAATGAATATCGAATTTAAGTAACTAAGACCGAATCTCCATGCTCTGAATCAGCCCACCGCGAAATTCGTACACGTGCTGAACCATCTGATCCACGACGAGCTTCCCGCCCTTGTCGCGCACCACTTGATGCACATCAATCGCAATCCGGCCGTCGGCTTCTCTCGTAAACTTCCTCGGCTCCACGTTCGGGTCCAGGACTTCGAACTGCCGTTTCCAGTATTCCCGTATGGCCGACTTGCCCAGCACGCGGCCGCCTTCCATCCCGTTCGGCCAATCGACGTTGGCGTGCATCGAGGCCAGCGCGGTCTCGATATCCCGCCGGTTGAACGCTGCGTACATCCTTTGCAGCATCTCGATCTCGGTCGCTACAGCTTGGACTTCCGCCATAAAACACCCGGACAATTATCTTACACGGAGTTCTCATGGCTGCTTCGCCGTAGCCCGAACCATAGCAGCGCCGCCAATCCCCAAATCAAAAATAACGGGATCAAACTCGCAAGCCCACGCAACCCAATCATCTGACCAAGGTTGAATGCGCCATAACGTCCATTGGATTCGGCTACCGTCAGCATCGATTCCCGATTCACCGCCACCTGCCCCGACCAAAACGCCGGCCACGTGGGCATGATCGGACAACGATCCTGCATGGCCAACTGCGAAGTCGTCGATACCACCATCAAAGCCAGAAAGACACTGCACGCACCCAACCCAATCAGTACCCGCCGCCAGCCCGCAGTCGCGCGTCCCCACACCACCGCCAGTCCAACACACACGAATGGAATGCACGCCCCCGCATACCGCGGTCCAAACGTCAGCCCTGCCTTCCACCAATAGAACGACGCGTTAAACAAGAAGTAATAAGCCGCAATCCCCGCCGCCACCGAAGCCGCCGCGCGATACGTCTTGCCTTTCCACAACCGACACAATCCACAAGGAGCCGCCACCAGCACAGGCGACGCAAACAGCAGCCCGCGCGAACATCCAAACAGAATCTTGAGCAGCCGGTCCGGGTGCGGATACGTCAACCCCATGTACCCCTGCTGCTGCATGAACGAAAACGAATTCGGATCGTAATACGAATAGCTCGGACGAAACCCTCCAAAAGCCGCGTGCAAATATGCCATCAGCACCATCAAGCAAACGCCCGCGCCCACTCCCACCCCAGCGACGACTCGCCAGCGCGCCGCTGATCCGCGCGACCATGCCTGCGATAGCGCGAGCAATGCCAACATCGCCGACGCCGGAGCCGCCGGATATTCCGTCACCGTCGCCCACCCCGCGGCCAATCCCACGACCAGCGCCCAAAGCAAGTCTCCGCGGGCGCTCGAACTCTCGCGCAGTTGCAACGAAGCGGCAAACGCGAATACCAGGCAAGCCCCCACCAGCGCATGCGCCCAAAACAATCCCGCATAGGCCCACATCGGAGTCCCCAGGCACATCACCAGCGTCGCAAACGCAGCCCCGCCCGCACCGCCTCCGAATCGCAAGCCCAGAAAAAACAGACACACCGCCGCCAGCGCAGTCGGCAGTGCGACCGCGCCTGCACCCACCACGTACGACAGCGCGATTTCCCCCCGCGGCGACTCCGGATCAACTCCCGCCATGCGCAGCACGGGCCTTGCCGTCAGCGCAAACGGCACGGCTAGAAACACCAGCCCCGGAGCTTTGTCGGAGTAGTAGTGTCCGTTGAAATGTGCTTTGTCCTGCGTGTTCTCATGGTAGGCATCGATCTGCAGGGTGTGACGCTCGACAATCGCGCGCAGCAAATCGAAGCGCGAGTTCTGATTCCAACCGCCGCCTTCATAGAAATAACTGAACGAGAGAAAAGCCACCAGCCCCAGCAGGATTGCGGCTGTGCGATGAGAAGAAGAACTTTCTGGGAGGGGGCTCATCGAATTTTCTGGGCCTGGATTTTCTGAGCCTGGATTGGTGGAGCTTGGACTATCTGAGCTTACAACAATATGCCCTCAGGCTTCGGAGCCGTGCCGTGGAGGCAACGGCTCCCTGAACGATTCCCCTCACGGCTTGCTGGACGCCAAAAGTGCTGCGACGATCTTCTTTGTTTCTTCGTCCATCGCAGTCGTGGGATCGGCAGAGTCGTTCGCGCCCGTTGCGATCTTGCCTTTCACTCCAATGTAAACCGCCTCGTAGGAAGTGTCGCCCAAATTTTCCACTCTGTGTTTGAAAGGCGGATACCAGCGAGCTTCGCCCGGCTTCGAGTACACTTCGCGCACCTTCCCGTTTTCATCGGTAAAACGGAGGTGGGCCTCGGTCAGGCTTACGACCACGCCGCCAATATGATCGTGCAGCCCGGATTTTTCGTGAGCCCCGTAGTGAATCGACACCACCTGCACGTGCTCATTCTCAAAATCCAGCTTGTAGTGTTTCGGTTCCACCTTGGTAGGGTCTTGTGCCAGCGCGAACGACGTCGCCAGACACAGAAATACGCCCGCCCAGAATAGCTTCGACCGCATGCCCCGTCTCCCGAGAGTCTCCGTGTTGTCGAGTGAGTAACGTACGCAACTCTAATTCCCGCGTCATCGAGTGTCAACGCGTGGGACCAGAAGGATGAACGGATTGGACCACGGACCAATGGGCTATAGGTCTGCTGGTATAACCAGTCTCTCGCGCGACCTGAATTTAATGAGTTGGCCGAGGTGCTACGATAGCGTCCTCTTAGTCCACAATGCTGAGAATTGCCCTTCTGGTTGTCTCGCTCGCGCTGCCCTCGACTCTGTGGGCGCAGTACGTACACGGAACGGTCGTGGTACTGGAGGATGGCGGCGACTACGTCGCGATTGCCACGGATAGCTTGAGGCTGGGCCCAGGTCCTGGCGAGGTATCCCACTCGGCCTGCAAGATCGTCGTGCTCAGTGACCAGTTTGTCTTTGTGGCATCTGGCCTCTCCGGCCGCCCGGCCATCGCGAAGTCTCCCGGCTCCCGGCCCTGGAACGTGGACGACATTGCCCGGGAGGAATACACGGCGCTTGGGAAGGAGCGCACCGATCAGTGGATACAGAAAGTGGCAGCCGCTTACGGGGAAAGGCTCAGCAGCCAGATCAATCAAGATTTGCAGTTCGCACCCAACCCGCCTCTCATGGATTACCTTACGAAGCAGGGCGGAGGCGGCGCAGCAGCAGTCTTCGCCGGCTTCGATGAGAAACATCAGCGGGTTGTTGTCGAAGTCAAGGTGAGCATTCAGGTCCCGGGTTCCCACGTGGGATACACCACCAAGCTTCTACCCGGCGACAGCACAGAGGGGACCGAAGTTGTCGGCGATACCGCGATTGCTCAGGAGCTCGCTGCCGGTAGAACTGAGCGGGCGCGAGAGTGGCGCAGCGCCTTGCTGTTGCAGCCGCCGGGGCAGAGTTTGAAAGACAGACTGCTCGTTGCAGCCGAGAGTGTTGCCGAATGGACCGCGAAATACGACCCTAATCAGGTGGGCTTGCCCATTGACGTGATCCTCGTTACGAGAAACCGTGGAGTCACTTGGGTGCGTCGCAAAACCGCATGTGGACCAGCTGTCTCCGCCCGGAAGTAGTTGGCAGCCATCTCTAGCTGGATGCAGAAGATCGGTTGGTGGGCCCACCAGGATTTGAACCTGGAACCAACAGATTATGAGTCTGCTGCTCTAACCGTTGAGCTATAGGCCCTAGAAACCCAATCTAGCATATTCGCGGACCCGGGGCTCAGTGCTGGCGCTGCATGCCGGCACGAGGGGCGGCAGCCGCGAATCAGAAGCGGAAGACGATGCCGGTGGAGATGCGCACGATGTTGTGAATTTCGGCCTGGGTCCGCTGATCATCCGATGTTTGAAACCCGTTGTGCAGCCAGTCGACCTGGCCGCGCACCGCGAAGTGACGGGTCAGGCCGACGTCGGCTCCGCCTCCGGCACCGTAGGTGAAAGAGTTGTTGGACATGAAAGATTGAAAGTTCCCGATCCCGTCCGCTGCGGTGGTCATGTGGGTGTCGCCAAGCAGGAAGCGCGCGAACGGCGTGATCCTGCCGACGGTGACCGAAGCCTGCGGCCCGAATAGAAAAGTGTGAATCTTCGCGCTTTGGCCGCAACCGGTGCATCCGAAATTGTAGCCCGGGTAATACCCAGCGAAATCAGCGACGAAGCCCACGTAGCGAGCCATCTTAAACGTCGTCGACGCATTCCAACCCGAGAAGCCGCCCGATGGCTTGGTCAACGAAAAATCCTTGTTGATGTAGGAATATCCGCCGAACAGAGTGATCTTCGCCGACTGCGCCACGGCGCAGGCGGTCCACAGAAGAACGACGCCCACCAGAGAGAAGAAGCGACTCATGTTGTCCACCTAAGCAAAGCGAATGTGTTGGAATGATAGGGGTGGGATGCCCAGCCAACATCACGGGATGCTCTGCCCGGGAGGAAACCTCTCGGGGTAGGTCACGGGCCGGGTGCCCCATTTCTCGCGCCTTTGCGAGAAGTGGGGGTTTTATACCCCGGCCGTGAGAATCCACGTCCGACTACGGATCGCGTTCTTAGCGCGCCGTCGCCTTCTCCGCGCCCAGTCCCGTGTTCGAGCGAACCAGCAGTTCGTTGAACTTATCCTGCGACGACGGTTCGTTGCTCACGAGTGTCCCGAGAATCGCCCCGATGAATCCCAGCGGAATGCTGAGGATGCCGGGATTCTCCAGCGGGAACCACGCCTTCGCCTGAATCAAGTGCCGCGCCGCGCCCGTCACGGTTGGCGGATCGATCCCCATCAAACTCGGGCTCACCAGAATCAGCCCGATCGACGCCAGCAATCCCACGGCGAGTCCTGAAACCGCGCCCACGGTATTGAACCGCCGCCAGAAGATGGACATCACAATCACCGGCAGATTGGCTGACGCCGCCACCGCAAACGCCAGCGCCACCAGGAACGCCACATTCGCAGTCGGCCCCAACACAATTGCAATTCCAATCGCTACCGCGCCCACCACAAACGCCGAGATCCGCGCCACCAGCACTTCTTCGCCCGCCTTCCGCTCGACGCCGTTGTGAATCACGTTCGTCCAGAAGTCGTGCGAGAACGACGTCGTCGCGCTGATCGTCAATCCCGCGACCACCGCCAGAATGGTGGCAAACGCGATTGCCGAAATGAACGCGAAGAAAATGGACCCGGCCAGAGCGTTGGCCAGCAGCGGCGCGCTCATGTTCGTGCCTCCATGACTCTTGATGAAGTCCGGTCCCATGATCGTCGCCGCCCCAAATCCCAGGAACGTTGTCATGATGTAGAAGCTCCCGATCAGCACCATTGCCCACACCACGCTGTGCCGCGCCGTCTTCGCGTCTGGCACGGTATAAAACCGCACCAGAATATGCGGCAATCCCGCCGTACCAAAAATCAGCGCCAGCCCCAGAGAAATCAGATCCAGCGGCCCGTACGGCGGCTTGTAGCGAAGCCCGGGCTGCAAAAAGTCTTTGACCACTTCCGCCCCCTTCGCGTCGTGATACGTGACATGCGAGATCGCTCCAAAGAATTCTCCGAAGCTGAAGTGGAAGTGCGCCATCACCAGAATGCTCAGCAGGAACGTCCCCGCCATCAGCAGGATCGCCTTGATGATCTGCACCCACGTGGTCGCCAGCATCCCGCCGAACACCACGTACACGATCATCAGAAGCCCCACCCCGGTCACCGCCTGGTTGTAAGAAATCTTTCCGCCCAGCAGCAGTTTGACCAGCGCGCCCGCGCCCACCATCTGCGCGATCATATAAAACGTGCTGACCGTCAGCGTGCTCAGCGACGCCATCGCCCGCACCGGACGCGGCTTCAGCCGGTACGCCAGCACGTCCGCCATCGTATACTTGCCGGCGTTGCGCAGCGGTTCCGCGATCACCAGCAACACCGTCAGGTATGCCACCAGCCAGCCCACCGAGAACATGAAGCCGTCATATCCCTGGAACGCGATGATGCCCGCAATCCCCAGGAACGACGCCGCACTCATATAATCGCCCGCCACCGCGATCCCGTTCTGCCAGCCCTTGATCTGACGGCTCGCCGCAAAGTACGCGCTCGCCCCAGCCGATCTCCTCGAAGCCCAGTAAGTAATGCCTAGGGTGATCGCGATGAACACCAGAAACATAATCAGTGGAATATTCGCCATGGCTTACTTGCCTCCCTTTGCATCCTCGGCCTTGTCGAGAATGTCCTTTGCGAGCCGGTCAAAGTTGCTGGCAGCTTTCACGTACAGCGCGGCGATAATCCACGCCACAAAGAATTGCGAGAGGGCGAACAGGTAGGCGAGATTCACGTTCCCGATCACCTTCGTGGACATGAACCCCGGCGCGTATCCCACCAGCACCGGCAGGGCAAAGTAGTACACGACAAAGAATATGAATGCCGGCACGATGAACGTCTTCTTCGTCGCCATCAGATCCTGGAATTCCCTGCTCTCGGCGATCTTGTCCCAGGTGGACTGCGATGCCTGATACTGCTGCGGTTGCACGACTTCCAAATTTCTTGGGGCGTTTGCCATAGGCTTCTCCTCGTGGCTCGCGATTACACGTGCCACATTTCTGGAATGCGGTTCCGGATGGGCTCCACTGACGGGGGACAGATTACTCCCGTTTCAGCTGTTTTGGGAGTAAATCCGTCCCCGCCAGTTTGTGGCGCATGCCACCGCACACGCCACCCATGCCCTCTCGCTAGAAGTTAAAGATGGGTCCGAATTCAGTGCGCTGATCTTTCCACTTGGTCGCCGGTTGTCCAGCAATCGTGTATGCAGGCCCGATCTCGGGCAACAACGTCGTCTGATACTGCGACTGTTCAAACGCGAATGTCGCCCAATTGTTCAGCTTGTAATACAGCGTCGCCGCGAACAGCCTGCCCTGCGAGAGCGGGATGCCGCCATTGCAGTGCGTTAGCCCGTCCGCGCTGATGCAGCCAAAGCCGCTGGCATGTGCGAGGTCGTGGTGTACGACCTGGTCCTTGCCGGCATTCAGCAGAAGTTGCCAGCCTGCGTTGTGGCCTCTGGGATCGGCCTTGAACCAGCGGGACAAAGGCAATCCCAAATTGACGAAACCGCCAAAGGCGCCGATCGGACGCTGCTTGGCGATCACCCAGGTGCCGCCCGAACTGGTACAGGTGCCGGCACCCACAATCGCCACCGTGCAACCGATTTGCTGTCCGCCCGCGGCTTCGTTGACGTTGTCCAGAGTCTGCACCGACTGCACGTTGTACAGCCCGGTCGTGTCCGTGTAGTAGGTGTTCAGCTGCCCGCCCAGCATGAAGCGCATGTCGCCGCCGCGATAAATGCTCGCCACAAAAGTGAACCATCGCGTTGGAAGTTGCACAGCGAGCTGGTTGCCATACAAGCTGCTGCTGTTGGTGAAGCCGGTGGGAAACGTGATCTTCATGTCGGCGGTGAGGGCGGAGTTGGGAGTAATAGCAGTGCGGCGCGCGTCATAGCCCGCCCAAAGTATTTGCGCGGGAGCCACACCGGGAGCCTTGTCGAGCTGGAACTGCAGCACGGCCCGGCCTTCCAGTTCAGGACGTCCGGAATCGGCGCCCTGCCGCTCGGCTTCTCCGATCTGCGCCTCAAAACCGCCCAGACCATTGATGCCGTTCAGCTTCATGATCTCGCCCGTGCTAGGCATCATGAGCGCAATCTCAGGAGAGAACTTGAAATTGCGTTCGCTGGTTCCCAGCTTCTGTACTAGGCCGAAGCGGAATTGCGGAGTGCGTTCCCAAACGTCGCCAGAGTAAGCACCGAGGAACGTGGTTTCCAAAATGTTCGGGAGAGCGCTCGATCCGAACAGCGACCAGTTCTGGCCGCCTTCAAAGAACAGGTCTGACCGATCGGTTGCGGCATAATCCATCCGCACATAGGCCAAACGCAGCCGTGGTTGCGGATTGCGAATCGACGAAACGTCGGCGTTGTCCACCTCCGTGAAGCCACCTTCGAAATCGCCCTCCGCCTTGCCGGTCAGAGTCAGCTTCTCGGAACTGTCCATCCATTCAAAGTTCGCGCCAAATCGGGTGGAACGCGCCTTGATGTGGAAAGAAGGGTCGTTGGTCGGACCGGTGCTTAAGGCGTTGCTGGACTGAAGAAAGATGCCCGGGTACGGGAAGTCGTCGCCGTCGGGTGCGCTGGAATCGCGCACCAACGTAGTCTTGATGAAGCCGTAGGGCGTCACCTTTACCGCACCAACCTTAAAGCCCGGAATCAGCCCGTCCCTCACTGGCGGGTCAAGCGGAAGCACTCGCAGCGGAGCCACTGCCGGCACCACCACGGGCCCGGCCGGCTTCGTCTCCTTGGGAGCTGGCGCCTGTGGCGCCGGCGTCGCGATCGCCGCCACAACCGGCGTGGGCGCTGCCGCCGCCGTCGGGGCCGCAGGACTGGGAGCGCCTGCCGCCGACAAATCGGCCGCGCTCACCACTCCCTTGCGCGCCAGTGCCTCGAGCAGAAGTTGAAGCTCGGCATCTGGAGCCGCATTGCGAATCGCATTCGCCTCGCCCGCCGTCAGCACGCCCTTCATCACCAGCACTCCAAGCAAAGCCGTAACATTGGCATTCCCTGCCACAGGGGTTATGTTCGGGTTGGCAGCGGCTGCCGGCTGCGCGGCTGGGTTACCTGAGGCTGGGTTACCAGAGTCTGATTTGGCGGTGGTTGCGGCGGATGCTTTCGCGTCGGTGGCGTCCTTCGCCCCGGCCAGGGCGGGCGCGACCGATACGACTACGAGTAACGAGCAGCAAATGAATTGCTTCAACTTCTGCATGATTGATTTCTCCTCCTTCACGGGAGCAGTTCCGCTTACAAGTGCCATCACGGGCATACGGCGTATTGTCGTCTTGCAACCGGAGAGCGCAGCTGAAATTTCGTGCTCACGCGCCACCGGCGTCCCGTTGTGGGACTGAGGGCCCTGCGCCGAGACTGTTTTTTCTCGGACGTAATGGGAAGTGACACTAGGGCAGAAACATTTCCGAGGATGTGCGGATACTCACCAGTCGTTGTGATTCGCATCACCATGAAATCTCGCACGGGATTTGCGAGACTTCACCGCTGGTGCCTTTTCGCGAAGAAGAAAATCGTTAAGGCAGCTGATTGTGCGCCGCTTTGGGTACTGCCCGCCTAGGAACGAAGATTCTCCTGCCGCGACTCGCTCACGGCGCACTTCGTTCTTCTCCCTTGCGCAAGAACACCTCAGCCTGTGATCCTAATCACTGCTCACGAATCCGGGCCGCAGCAGAATCCTCTTCGTCCCCAAGTCGCGACCCTTCGCTCTCGGAGGTTTTTAGCATGAGCGCGCTTCCCATCACCAAACCAGAAAACATCTCCAACCTGCTCACTCTCGATCAGGAGTATCCAGCTCCGGCCATCGTCGCCGGCAACGTCCTGCAAAAAGATTGGAACGCCGAACGCGAGCGCTCCTTCAAAGATCCGGAAGGATTCTGGGCCGACTACGCGCGCCGCTTCGAGTGGTCACAACCTTGGAAAAAGGTTCTCGAATGGGATGGCGTCCATCACCAGTGGTTCACCGGCGCGAAGACCAACATCACCATCAACGCGCTCGATCGTCACGCCAACTCCGAGCGCTGCAACCGCGCCGCTTTCATCTGGCTCGGCGAAGACGGCGCCGAGCGCATCGTCACCTACGGCCAGCTCTATCGCATGGTCTGCCGCTTCGCCAACGGCCTCAAGTCTTTGGGAGTAGTCAAGGGCGACCGCGTCGTCATCTACATGCCGCTCACCATCGAAGGCGCTGTGGCCATGCTGGCGTGCGCGCGCATCGGAGCGATTCATTCCGTCGTCTACGCCGGACTCGGACACACCGCGCTCCGCGACCGCATCACTGACGCTCAAGCGAAGATTGTGATCGCCGGCGACGTCGGCTACCGACGAGGCAAGACCATTGCCCTGAAAGCCATTGTCGATGAAGCCATCGAGTCACTCGACTTCGTCGAAAAAGTAGTCGTGTACTCGCGCGCCAAAACCGAAATCCGCGCCCCGCGCGAAATCGATTTCAACGACCTGCTCAAATTCCCACCGCAATGTCCCGCGGAAGAAATGGACGCCGAAGACCCGCTCTTCCTGCTCTACACTTCGGGTTCCACCGGAAAGCCCAAGGGCGTCGTGCACGTTCACGGCGGATACATGGTCGGCACCACTTATCATCTCGAAAGCTTCTTCGACGTCGGCGAGCGCGACGTCTTCTGGTGCACCTCCGACATCGGATGGGTCGTCGGCCACTCCTACATCGTCTACGCCCCGCTCTGCGCCGGCGTTACCACGCTCTTCCGCGAAGGCGCTATCGACTACCCCAGCCCGGGCACCGCGTGGGAAATCGTCGACCGTTACGCCGTCACGAAAATGTTCACTGCTCCCACCGCGTTGCGCATGTTCATGCGCTACGGAGAAAGCTATCCCGCCGCGCACGATCTGACCACGCTGCGAGTGATCGCCTGCGCCGGAGAACCGCTGAATCCCGAAGCCTGGCGCTGGGCCCAGACCCATCTCGCCGGCGACGGCAAGTGGGGATACGTCATCGACAACTGGTGGCAAACCGAGTTAGGCGGACCCGCGCTCGGAACTCCGCCTTCCATGGCGATGCGTCCCGGCAAAGTGGGAGTCGCTGTCCCCGGCGCCGAAGCCGACGTTCTCGATGAAGACGGCAAGCCCGCCCCTCCCGGAGTTGGTGGACGTCTCGTGCTCAAGCGCCCTTTCCCTTGTATGCTGCGCACCGTATGGGGCGACCCCGCGAGATATGAGCGCGACTGGAAATTTTTCCCCGGCTGCTACGTCACCGGCGACGTTGCCATGAAAGACAAAGACGGATACATCGCCGTCCTCGGCCGCTCCGACGACGTCCTCAACGTTGCCGGACACCGCATCGGCACCGCCGAAGTCGAGAGCGCGCTGGTCTCGCATCCCGCCGTCGCCGAAGCCGCAGCCATCGGCGTTCCCGATCCGTTGAAGGGAGAAACCATCAAAGCCTTCGTGCAAGTCCGCTCCGACCATGTTCCATCCGACACCCTGGCCGCGGCTCTGATCGAACACGTGAGACGTGAGCTAGGTCCCATCGCCACGCCGTCGTCGCTGGAGTTTGTAACGTCGCTCCCGAAAACCCGCTCAGGCAAAATCCTCCGCCGCTTCCTCAAAGCCAAAGAAGCAGGCGTCGACGCCGGCGACGTTTCAACCATGGAAGGATGAAGTCAGGGCTTATACAACACACTTCGCCTCGGCTCATGTGGAGACGGCCGCCTCGGCCGTCTCGCCTGGGCGCAGCCCGGCGGATCGTCCCCTATCACTCCCGCGTGCCCCTGTTGACCCGATCCAACCACAACGGGGTCGATGAGCGAAGTCGCCTGTTTTCGACAGTTCGAACTTCACCGTAACAATTAAGGCATGTTAGACAAAGCGACCTTGTCGGACATCCCGGCACTAATCGGAAGCATCTGCGAACAGGTATGTAAAAGCCGCCAAAGGCATTCTCGGAGGAACGATGCGCAACTTGCGATGGGTGTTTCTCGCCACAATGGCTCTCTGTGTAACCATGGCAGCTCAGGATAGGACCCACTTCGAGGTGTTCGGCGGGTATTCTTTGGAACGCATCGCCCCTTGCGGACAAGCCGGATCAGGTGAATTTCCCTGCAACGCTGAAACGGGTTTTCTAGCGCCCAGAAACAATTACAACGGGTGGGACGCATCGTTCACCGGCTATTTCACCAGATTCGTTGGCGCTACGGCCGATTTCAGCGGGCACTACGGTCCCTACCGGTTCGACAATGGTCAGCCGTACCCGTCAGCCTCGCGTTACAGCTACATGTTCGGGCCTCTTTTTGCTTGGCGGACACCCAAAGTCAAACCATTTGCGCATCTCCTGCTCGGACGCACTTCCGAGAGTCTTGCGGGTTCTATTGGGAATTACAACGTATTCTCGTGGGCGGTGGGTGGCGGGCTCGACGTGAGTGTAAGTAGGCGTATAGCAATTCGCTTCGCACAGTTGGATTACGAGTCGGTACACGTGCCCGGTAATGCAGCAGCCAATGGGCTTCGCTATTCGGGTGGAGTCGTCTTCAGGTTTTAGGCCGGGCCGAAAACTCCAAGCAAAAAGACCCAATCAAGGATGGCGGTCGTCACGTTGTTGGCGATAAATTGCCTTTACGCTCAAACCCGTGAAAGAGCGCAATTGCCTCTTACGACGTCAGTCCTGGGGCGCAGCTCAACGGTGCACCTTCCCGTATACCGACAGCAATCCCCCGCAGGCCGGCGGAGTGCCGCTCGTGACCAGTGCCGCCGCCGTGCAGTTCACACCCTTTCCGCCCGGGGGACCTGGGGCGTAACCGGGTGCGCCCCCGGGAACGAACACCAGTCCACCAGCGATCGTTGGAACGCTGAACTTCACAGAGCCAGGACCGTTGTTGCCCGCACTGTTGGAACTTTCCCAAACTTCTTTCAGAACGTGCGTCGTAGCATTCGGAATGGCATCGTACGCGACCAGAACTGCAGGCTGCGCCGCGTGCGACGTCTTGGTGTCCGGATTCCACACGCCGGAACCAGCGGAATTGATGGCCCATAAAAGGGCCGTGTTGGGGTGTGTTCCGTCCCATGACACCGACGGAACGGTGCCGATGGGGTAAGTCTTGGGGACCTGTGCCGTGTTGCCAACTGTATTCAATAAACCCGTGCTTGAATCGACCTGGTAGGCGACCAGCGGAGCATTCGCGCCCGCGACATAAAGGTAGTTCTCTGGAGTTGCTGAAGTACCCGCCCAAAACGCCTCGGTCCCTCTGATTCCCGAGGAATTGAAGATTGTGTTGGATCCGTTGGCTTGATTCTCGCCAGCGTTCGCCCCCTGAAAACACTGAGCTATGAATCCGTTTCCTGGAACAACCGACTCGCTGCAACCGGTGAGTGTAGGATTCGAAGCATCCACACACAGGTAGCCGCAACCATCCAATCCACCCATGACGTCTTGCAGCGTCGATCCGGTCTGAGTGCTGTAGCAAACACCATAAATGACCCCTTCTTTTCCGCCTGCAACCAGCTCAGAGTTCGACCCGCAAACCGGGTCGGCTATTCCCGCGGGCGAAATCAGTGTGACACCACCAGAACCGAGGTCAAAATCTTCACTGAACTTCGGCAGGGTTAGCTGATTGTGGGATGGGCAAGCATTGGGACCGTAGGTAGAACACACCGTAACGGTCGCGGTATTGAAGTTCAGTTGTGCAAAGTCATTTGGAGTGTAGTAGTCATCCGGAACCAATCCGGAACTGGTGGTCGCAAGTTTTACGACGCTCTCGCCAAAAAACGTTGTGCCGTTCCAGTCTCCGTTCGCGACGTTCACATAGATATTTCCAGCGCTATCCACGGCCGGGGCCGCGCCTGACATCCAGAGTCCGCCGGCCTGCTCGGTAGTGCCCCCTTCCGTATCAAACACCCAGTTGCTGGCCGAGATCGGCGAGAAGCTGTTGGTACTGAAGTTGTAGCTAAGTCCGGCCAGATAGCCACTATAGGGCAGCACATCGCAGAAGGAGCCAAAGCTGACGTATAAGTTCACAATTCCCGCGGACGCGTTGAACATTGCAAGCCCCGGCCGCTGCATTTCCTGGAGGGCGCTGACGCCGCTGGGGAAAACACTAGACAAATCGTAAGGAGCGCTGTTTCCATTCAATACTTCTTGGCCGGAGTTGATATTTATCGCGTGCAGCCGGTAGGTATAGGTAAGACTTGCGGTCTGGTGCGCGCTCACTACATACATCACCGGTGGAGTTACGGAGCTATCGATTACGGGAGTGCTCGTGATGCCGATCTGGGGTACGACGGTGTTGCATGGCGCATTCAAATCAGCCACTACCGGAAGCACAGTGAATGGAATGGCAAATTCGCCAGGTTGATTCAGATTGAGCATCCAGCACTGAGTCAGCGAGAAAGTGTATCCGGAAGTGCTCAAGCTGTAAGTCCACGCGAAGGCATAGACCGAGTTGTTCTCAGTGGCTACCAGGACAAGGTTGTGGACACCGGAGCACGCCGACGTCGCGGCCATGCTTACCGCTGACAGGTAAAGTGGCTGCGCGTAAATCAACCCGTCAACGGCACCGGTCGCCCCGCCGGCAGGCGGAGTCAGCTGACCGAAGTTCGCGCCAGACTGACTGGGAAAGAGACTCGGCCTAAGAGCCGTCTCTGCCGAGTTGACGCCGTCGCGCATCGGGTCGTTGTGATAAGTAGTGACACATGGTCCAGTGGTGCACGCGCCAGCCTGAGCCTGCGTCATGCTGGCCAGCAAAGTAATCATGATAACGGGGCCCAGGTAGAGAAGGCGTGCGACAGTTCTCATATCAACTCCTGTGGCAAAACCGGGTATCACCAGTCTGACCGCCCTGGCCGACTTAGGGATCGGGGCGGTGGCGCGAACCGAACCTGGGCCCACGTATCGGCAGGCGTTAGCGAGAGTATTGTGGAGGCGACGGAGGGGAGCCACGCAAAACGCAACGCGCACATAAAGTCTCACTCGTGCGGGGAGCAACACTGGGAATTGTCCCTGGCGTCCCCCGGCTGGGGAAGTCTATGCAAATCCAGGAAAAATGACAAAGGGTCTTAAGTCTCTGCAGACCCGAAAGCGCAAATCTCTTGGGGTGGAGTCATCCTGAGCGGAGCCGTTCTTCAGGCGAAGCGAAGGATATTGAATGGATCGACGCGTAGCTAGACGATAGGCTGGTTCGATTCGCCAGCTGACATTAAGAAAGTATCGCCCAGGCTCTTCACACTCTTGCAGACCGACGTAACTTGCCTGCGGATGCCAACTCCGCCAATGACGGCACTGACTCCGGCGCGGTCACCTTCCGCTCCGGCAACGCAGCGCCTTTAAACGCCTCGACCAACATCTCGATCGCCAAATCCGTATTCGGACGAATAAAGATCGTCGCCGCCAGCGTCCCGTTGCGCACCCATGCCTGCCCGGTCTTCGGCATTCCGTCGCAACCGGTGATCGGAATCCTCATCCACCGCGGCCGCTCACCCTCGGGGATCTCGCTGAACGCTTTCCGCGCACCCATCGCCATGCTGTCGTCCTGCGCACCGACCAGGTCGACGTGGCTTTCCTGCGAAGTCCGCAAGCGCAGCCATGAACTCACCGTTTTATGCGCGCTCTCTTCCGTCCAGTTCGCTCGCATCGTCTTCACTTGAATGTTCGCCGGCTTGGTCGCGATCATGCCGGCCGTTCGCTCTTTCGCCGCCGAACTGTTCGCCGGACCCTCGATATAAAGAATCGATCCCCCATTCGGCAACAGCGCTGCAAATTGCTTCCCTTGAATCTTGCCCACCTCTTCATGATCGGAACTGATGGCAAACACCGGAACCTTATATGTGCGCCGCAACTCCACGATGTAATCCACTTCATGATTCAGCACAACCCATCCAATGCCCGCCGCTGCCGCCGCCCGCGCCACTTGCGGAAACGCCGTCCCGCCTGCCGGCTCGAACAGAATCGCATCTGGACGCACCACCGAAGAATCCTGCACGTAATGCAGCAACTGCTGGCTTTGTGCCAGAGCATCGTTGTTGGCGTGAATGATCTTCACGTCCACACCGAATCGCCGTCCGGCATTCTCTGCCGCAGCCGCCTGCTCCTGCTGATAATCGTTGTCGTTATTGGTGAGTGAAACCAAAAAACTGAGTCGCTTCATAAGATAGGAGACCTATGTTCGGATCATAGTCGTTCCGTTCCGGTACCCAATGTAACCACGGTAACGTGGAATCGACCTGTCACTAAAATCGCCCTGTCATCCTGAGCGCAGGAACTGGTTCGCGAAGCGGACCAGTTTCGGAGTCGAAGAGCCTGCTCTGAGCGAAGTCGAATGGATCCCTATTTGCTGTGACAGATGTGCGAGAGGTTGGTCTTTGCGTTCTTGATTTGCAGGGCGAGGGGAATAAGACTCGATGAATACGACCCGGTTCAGGCGCCGGTCGCGGCGCTCTTCGCCGCTTCGCCCACAAAAGACTTCAGCTTCTTGTCCAGCGTTTCCCGGTTGGCATCGGACAAGTCCACGAAGCGGAAGGGCTGCATCCACCCTTGCGTCGCCCACATGGGGAACAGCATCTGTGCCTTGCCGCGCAGCGTCGCTTCACGAATGTGAAAAATCAATTCAACTTCCAGCTTCTCATCCAGTGGCTTCTCCAGATGGATCACTCCACCCGAAGTCGAGAGCTGATGGATCGCCGCCCTCACCGACCGCTTGTTCGGCAGCCGCACCAGCACCAGCACTGAGCCTCGCAGCTTCACGCGAAACGGACGATCGTTCAGCTTACTTTCTTTGCCGGCCGCAACCGGTGCCGTCGAATTGAGTTCTTCGGACATATGTTTACCCAGAGTATGGCATTGTGCGCGGCGTTGCAGAAGTTACGAAAGAACAAGACCGCGGGATTTGCTGCAGAAAAACCGGGTGCGGCAGGATCCTACTTGCGCCCGGGATGAGCTTCGGCGCCTTCGGAGAACAGGTTGTACGGCCAGGCCGCCTTCTTCACGGTCAGCTTCGGAGCGCTCGCCGGTGCGGCCGTCGCGCGGGCCGGAGCGGGATTGTCCTGCGCCGCGGCCTTCCAATCTTCCGGAGCGTTGGCGATCCCCCAGACGTTGCCGTGCGTGTAGAGCGACGCGCCAATCAGGAAATACTGGCCGTCGGTTCCCAGCGGCAAACAGTTCGCAACCGTGGCGGTCACGCTGCCTCCGCCGGGCAGATTGCTCAGCATGATCGGCGTTCCAACCTGCAGCGCCTCGGAACTGCGGAAGCCGCATCCCTGTGCGCTGACGATCAGCACCATGACCTGCTCGCCGTACGGCCGCGTGCGGTCCAGACTGATCACGCCGACGGGGATCTCAACCCGAATGCGGGTGCTGCGCCGAGTCACGTTTTGTATCAGAACTTCCATCAGAGTGGTGCCCGCGCTCGAACGTAGCGGGCGAGTGCTGTCCTCATTATTGTGACAGAAGCGCATCTTAGCCCGAGGTAACCGAGGTAACTCGCGCCCCGAGACCACGGTGTACGCACTGATGCCGCGACGCCCGGGGCCCCTGAGGGACCGCTGAAAATAGCCCACCAGTTCTACTGGCGGG
>PMUM01000196.1 GCA_003166855.1 Acidobacteriaceae bacterium
GTCTGCTGGATGCTGACTTCGAAAGACCAACTCCTGACCAATCATGAGGAATTCCGCAGATTGGCTCAGGAACATACGCAGTACTCGAAACGTCTCGATTCACTCACCCAAAAACGTTATCTCAGCGAAGACGAAAAGCTCGAAGAAGTGCGTCTGAAGAAGCTGAAACTCCGCCTCAAGGATCAAATGGAATCCATTGAGCGCGAGTATCGGCAACAGTACGGCGTTAACGTAGCGTAATTTCTGGCCACCCCCGCACGGCTCAGCCGCTGAGGGAGGAATGTATCCACCACAAGGCGCTTTGCAGCGCCTTTTTTTATTTATACTTACAACGTCTGGGACTCAATCTCCCAGTCGATGCCGCGGCGCCCGTACGCTGGGTTCCGAATAGGTTCCGGCTATAATTAAACGACCCCCCATGGTTCGCGATGGATACTTCTACGCTCTGCCGTTGATTGCCGCCGCTGTCTTGATCGGCTGGCTGACGAATCCCGCATGGGCAATCATTCCCGTTCTGCTGGCGGCGTTCTTTCTCTGGTTTTTTCGCGATCCCGAGCGAGCCATCCCGCAAGATGCCGGTGCCGTCGTTTCTCCCGGAGACGGCAAGGTGACCGATGTTTCCACCGTCACACTTGACAACGAAAAGCAGACGCGGCTTAGCATCTTCCTGAATGTCTTCAACGTGCACGTCAACCGCTCGCCCATCGCCGGAGTCATTCGCGATGTGCGCTACCAGCGCGGCCAGTATCTGAACGCCATGAATAAAGCGTCCGCCGAACTGAACGAGCAGAACATCGTCACCATGGAAAGCGACGGCCAGAAGGTCGTCTTCAAGCAAATCGCCGGCCTTCTGGCGCGGCGCATCGTCTTCTATCCCAAGATTGGAGACCGCCTGGAGCGCGGCCAGCGCGTGGGCCTGATTAAGTTCGGATCGCGCGTCGACGTCCTGCTCGATGCCTCTGCCCTCATCAACGTGAAAATCGGCGACCGCGTGCAAGGCGGCGCCACCGTCCTCGCTCACTTGCAGCCGCGAGGCGCGCTGGCCTCCGCAGGCCGCGCTCCCGCCACCGAGAGGGCGCACTAAATGGATCAGACTCCCCCCAGACCGCGACGCCGCCTCAGTAAAGGGATGTACATCCTCCCCTCGCTGTTTACCACCGCCAATATGGCATTGGGCTACTACGCCATCCTCGAGTTGATGCATGCCACACTCACGGAGTTTTGGCACCTCGACAACGCGGCCAAAGCGATCGGTTTCGCGGTTCTGTTTGACGGCATCGATGGTCGCATCGCGCGCATGACCGGTACCAGCAGCGACTTTGGCAAGGAACTGGATTCTCTTGCAGATGCGATTACGTTCGGCGTGGCCCCAGCCATGCTGGCTTGGACCTGGGGATTTTATCTGATGCCGCCCGTCATGCTGACCGATTGGCACAACAATTGGCACGTCAAACTGACGCAGTTGGGAGCGATCGCCAGCTTTCTTTTCCTGGTCGCCGGAGCCAGCCGCCTGGCGCGATTTAACATCACCAGCAATCCGCAGCCCTCGAATCCCGGTCGTCCAGGAAAGAAATATTTTGTCGGCATGCCCATTCCGGCTGGCGCCGGCGTGATCGCCGCCGTGGTTCATTTCACCGGTGGGGATCCTCTCGAGTCCTGGTATACGGCACTGGTCTGGCTCGCCATGGTGACGACTGTCGGTTACCTCATGGTGAGCACGTGGCGCTTTTACAGCTTCAAGGATATCGACTTCCGCTCGCGCCATCCCTTCCGCCTCATTCTTTTTCTGGGCGCGCTGTTTGCCTCCATCTGGTTCTTTTCGCGCCAGATGCTCTTTTTTATCGCGCTGCTCTATATGGTCTCCGGTGTTTTCTGGCGGGTGCAATGGATGTTTCGTCGCAAGAGTGACCCTCCACCGCCCCCTTACAAGGAGGCTTCGCAGACGTCATGAACGATTCCGTCAAATCGCCGTCTGCGTCGCATCCTGTTGCCGTCCGTGGAAGCCTGTACCGTGCTGCCATCGTGGGCGCCGCTTCGCTCAAAGGCAAGGAAGTTGCCGAGATGCTCAACGGGCGCAATTTCCCGGCCGCGGATATTCGCTTGCTCGATGATGACGAGTCCATGGGCCAGCTCGAGGCCATGGGTGACGAGATCAGTTTCATCCAACGGGTGCACGCCGAGCAGTTTGAGCACGTGGACTTCACTTTTTTTGCTTCGGATGAAGAGTGCACCCGCAAAAACTGGAAAGATGCTCGCGACGCCGGCAGCGCGATCATCGATCTCTCCGCCTCTTTGGAAAATGAAGCTGGGGCCAGTGTGCGATCGGTGTGGATCGAGCGCGAGCGCGGACAAATCCCCACTCCCGATCTCCAGCCCGGCCCGTGCATCGCGGCGCATCCCGTAGCAGTAACGCTCGCGCTGCTGCTCTTGCGGGCCACCAAGGCAGGCGCCATCCGTCGCGCTGTGTCCACGATCTTCGAACCTGCTTCCGAGCACGGCCAGCGCGGCATGGACGAGTTGCACCAGCAGACCGTGAACCTGCTTTCGTTTCAGGCTCTGCCCAAAGAGGTCTACGACGCGCAGGTCGCCTTCAACATGATCGCCCGTTACGGGCAGAAGTCGCAGCCTTCGCTCGACTCGGTCGAGACTCGCATTTCCCGTCACTATCAGAAGATTGCCGGGGACGCCGCTCCGCGGCCTTCACTCATGCTCTTGCAGGCGCCCATATTCCACGGCCACGCGCTGGCTGTTTTCCTCGAAATGGAGGGCGCCGTCGACGTGCGGGCCCTGTCGCAAGCCCTGGCCGGGGATCACGTCACGATTCCGGGTGCGGACGAAGATTCGCCAAGCAACGTGAGTTCCGCGGGCCAGGCAGATATTCAACTCGCGATCAAACCCGATCCAGTGCAGCCCAACGGCGTCTGGCTGTGGGCCGCCGCCGACAATCTCCGCATCGCAGCCCTGACCGCAGTGGAATGTGCCGAGAGCATGACTGCCACGCGCCCCACAGGAAAAATCCAGTGAAGACGCGTGCGGCGTGCCTGCTGGCGCTGCTGCTGGCGTTCTTGTTGCCGGGATGCGGTTACCACACCGCGGGCCATGCGGTTCAGTTTCCCGAGAACGTCAAGACCATCGCCATCCCCACCTTCAAGAACGAGACGCTCACCTACCGCATCGAGCAGATGCTGACGGCCTCCGTGGTGCGCGAGTTTACGACCCGCACTCACTACCGCATCCTCAACGATCCCAGTGAAGCCGCCGACGCCACTCTGCGCGGCACCGTGCTTTCCACCACGGCTTCCCCGCTCACCTATGACTCGGCGACCGGGCGCGCTGCCAGCGTGGCAATCGTAGTCAGCGTCAAGGTCACGCTTACCGACCGGAATGGCAAAGTGCTGTACCACAATCCGGCGTACCTTTTCCGCGAGCAATACGAACTCTCGCAAGATCTGTCCAGTTTTTTCGAAGAAGATTCCCCCGCGTTCCGGCGCCTGTCCCAGGATTTCGCCCGCACGCTGGTCTCAAACATCCTGGAGGGATTCTAGGCAGTGAAGCGATTTCTTGGTGGTGGCACAGCCTGCCAGCAGAGTAGACAGCCGTCAAGGGGCGTCATCCCGAGCGGAGCCGTTTTTCAGGCGAAGGGAGGGATCTCAGTCGGATCGATCCGTCCCCGATTTCTTCTTAGGTTAGTGCTGTCAGCGACTCTGCTCACCTCGGGTTGCGTCTCCGGTTCCCGCCCGCCGCGCATCGGCAATGCCGCCCGCGACTTCACCGTGCAGGACTCCGATCGCACCGTGACTCTGAGCCAGTTCCGCGGTCAGGTCGTGATCTTGAATTTCTGGGCGACGTGGTGTCCCCCTTGCGTTGTAGAACTGCCCTCGATGATCGCCATGCAAGACCGCATTCGAGGCAAGGGAATCGTGGTCCTGGGCGTCAGCATCGATGTCGATGGCGACGCTTATCACCGCTTCCTCAAACTGCGAAACGTCAACTTCCTGACCGTACGCGATCCGGAACAAAAAGTTGCCTCCATGTACGGGACCACAGGCTGGCCCGAAAGCTACATCATCGATCGTCAAGGCGTGCTGCGCCGCAAGTTTGTGGGCCCCGTCGACTGGAACTCGCCCGAGGTGATCGACTTTCTGAACAAGCTATAGTTGTTGACGTCCCTAATTAATTTGGTGTCATCCTGACTGGAGCCATTCTTCACGCGAAGGGAAGGATCTCAGCAGGCATAGGTGCAACGTTACCCCCGGACCACTAGTCGAATCGAATTCTCGATGTTATATTCGAAAATAATGACCTTCGCCACGACAGAGGAAATCGGATGAAGGCCTTCGCCCAGGCCGAGCGCTTTGTCAGCGAACTGGAATCGCGCAAGCTCCGCGCCGCCTACGTTTTCGTGGGCGATGAAGCCTTCTTCCGCAAACGCTTTCGCGACGCCATCCTCGAGCATCTCGTCCCGTCCGATCTGCGGGACTTCAGTTTCTTCGAGTTCGACCTCGCCGAAAACGATCTGGCGGAAGTTCTCGACCGCGCCCGCACTCCCTCGCTGATGGCCCCGTTTCAAGTCTTCTTCGTGCGCGGCGTCAAGAATCTTTTCGGCCGCGGTTCCAACGAAGAAAAGCTCGCCGCCATCGAGGACTACTGCAAGAACCCTAATCCCGACGCGCTCCTGGTTTTTGTCGCCGACCACATCAGTATCCCCGCCGACGTCCGCCGCATGGAAATGCAGGACAAAGAACGCTACCAGCGCATCCGCGAAACCATGGGCCAGTACTGCGGCATCGTCGAACTGGCGCGCGTGGAAGAAGGCGAAGCGGTCCGCTGGATTTCCGAGTACTGCGCCAGCCGCGGTGATGGAGTAAAGATCGAGCCCGACGGCGCCCGCGAATTAGTCGACGCCCTCGGCGGTGACATGATGATGATTTCCAACGAACTGGAGAAGCTGATCCTCTACGTTGGCGAAAAGAAGCGTATCACTCTGGGCGACGTCGAAACCATGGTGCTAGCCGCAAAGCAGCGCTCGCTCTACGAACTCACCGACGCCATCTCCGCCAAAGAGCGCGTCCGCGCGCTCGAGGTTCTCGACGCGATTCTGCTTTCCGGTGAAGGTGAAGAAGCCGCCATCGGACACATCTACATGCTTGCGAAAACCTTCCGCCAGATGCTGGTGATTCTCGAGCGCAACGTCCGCGACCAGCGCATGCTTTGGGCCGCGCTGTGGCAGGGCTTCCGCGTCCCCCCCTTCGCCGCCGACGACATCATCAAACAGGCCCGCCGCTACAAGAATCGTCGCGAACTCACCCGCGCCATTCGCCTAGTGGCGAAGGCCGACCTCGCCCTGCGCTCCAATCCCGTCAGCAAACGCATGGTGCTCGAGCGCCTGGTGATGGACCTGACCACCGAACCCAAGCTCGAAACCCCCGGCTGGATGCAGGAACAGCTGCCGGTCTAGAAAATCCGCCGCTTTACTCTGCGCTCTTCGTCAGTTTGTAGATCGAGCCCGTACCATTCGTGCCGCCATGCCACGTGGTCCCGTACATGTTTCCGGCCTGGTCGAAGACCACGCCATCACCCAAGGTGACATCTGGCGTGCTGTAGAGGTCCGTCTCCACTCCTTGAAGACTGATCTTGTACACCGCGCCGAATCCATAGGTTCCGCCGCGCTGATTTGTGCCGTACAAATTCCCGGCGGAATCGATCGTAATCGTCGCGTTGAGGTGGACCCCGGCGGTGTCCAAATAGAACACTTTCTCTCCCCCATTCGCCAGTACCTCGTAAATTCCGTTGAAGCCGACGCCGTACAGATTCCCCGAAGCGTCTCGCACGAGGCTACCCATCGGACCCCAAATCTTGTCGCTGAATATGTTGAAACTGTACAAAACCGTCAGCGCCGAACCGGGCGTGAACTTGAATACGGTGCCGTTCCCGCCGTTCCCGCCGCAGCAGGTTGCGCCGTAGAAATTTCCCGCTTTGTCCTTAATCAGGCTGCCCACAGGCCCGGTGCCGCTGGGACTTCCGCCGCCCCACTCGCCGAAGTTGTACTGGATCGAAAACGTGTCCGGGTGGGTGAGCTTGAAAATACTGCCATCATTGGTTACGAAGTTATTGTCGGTAAAGTAGGTGTATCCGAACAGATTTCCCTTCCCGTCGAGCGTAAGCAGATCGTTGGGATAGTTGCCATAGGGTGGCTTGTTGGGAAAGCTATAGAGGACGGTCTCGGTTCCGTCAGGCGCCAACTTGTAGAGCGTGCCGTAATAAACATCCGCGCCGCCGGTATAGGTTGTGCCGTAAAGATTTCCCGCCGCATCGCGAGTCACGCCACTTCTCGGTGAACTGCCGTCCGGGCCGCTAAAATTGTGGAGCACACTGATCACGCCTGCTGGACTCACTTCAAAGACCGTTCCACAGCCGTTCGGAGCGCAGTACATACCGCCGCCCTCGGAAGTCGCGTACAGATTGCCCTGGTGGTCGATGGTGAGCCCATTGGGATTCACCGGCCCTTGCGAGGATGCAGACGGCAAGTCGACCAGTGTGGAGTAAGTGTAGGTCTGAGCGCCTGCTGCAAGCGGCAGCAGCAGAAGAAGAGTCAGCAACGATAGGGTCTTCATAGTTAGTCCTTATTCTGAGTTCGGAAGAAAGTGTTCGCCGCACGATGGGCCCTGGAGCAATAACGTTGACGGGAACATAGCAGTGGAGTCAGAGGTTGTCCAGAGTGAAGGATTTTGCAATATGATGCGCGCTACACTCACCCCCCGGATCAAAACATCTTCGCAATCTCTAGATTGCCACACTGCTGCGCGAGCACCTTGAACGATGTTCCGTGCGTGTCGCTCCCTCTTCGAAGCGCCGGGAACCGCTTCAGAAATCGCGCAACCCACTCGACGTCACCGCGCTGGATCGCATAACCAAAATCATCCAGTTCAATCGCCAGGAATCCACCCATCTCCCGCAGATATTCGATCGCCCACCCCGTAGGTGTCGCGCCGAATTCGCTGTCTGCTGCGTTGATGTCCGCGCCCTGCTCCACCAACGCCCGTACGACATCGCGATGTCCGCTAAATGCCGCATGATGAAGCGCCGTGGCGCCGAGTCGATCCTTCTGGTGGATGAGCTCGCCATGCCCCTGAACAATGGCTCGAACTTCCACCAGGTTGCCACACTTCGCAGCTTCGATTAGTTTCTCGAACTCACCCATGGAACACCCTCCACGCGTCGAGGTATGTCACCGTTGCGGTCGAACAACCGCAATCGTCCCTTTTGCCTTGACACCAGATTCTTCTGGTGGGATTTTATCCGTGTTCGGTCGTCCCCCTCTTTGGTTTGCGGCTCGTTTCCACTGATGTGACCGTCGGGCTCCCGTTTCACTCTGGCCGGTATTAATAATCCAGAACTTCAACCTACTGGCCGAACTACGCTCTAAACGATCCGGCAATCCGGAATCGAAAGCAGGAGATCGTATGAAAGCTTACAAACAAAAAGTAACTGGTGCTGATCACCGGGGCGGCGTGCAGTAAGTTTCGCCTTCCAATTACGGGCTAAGACACGCCATCACAGGTATCGAATACGGCCAGCGGCCAGCCGCATCAATGCTCCGCCAGCGACCTTTTCCACAGAGAAAATTCGCGTTGTGTGACGAACAACCTTGACTGAGGATTCGGAAAAGCAAACACTGGCAGCATGTATGACGGCTCTCTCCGAAACAACGCGGCAAGGCCCTTGCAACCCAGCTGTTCTAAACCCTTATTTAGCAATATTTTGCGAGCAAGTCCTTGCAGCTCAAGACTTTGCGAAAGCTCAAATGATCGATAGCTCGGCAACTCTTTTAAAATGAATATTTTAGAAATCAGTGCAGAAAAAAATGTGGAATACACCGGGACGGAGGGGCCCAAACAACAAAGGCAGACCGTTGTAGGTCTGCCATGATCTTAGCTGATAGCTGAAGGCTGACAGCTGAGAGCTTACTTCAGCGCCCCAACCCGCTTGCCCAGTCGGGACTTGTAGCGTGAGGCCGTGTTCTCGTGCAGCGTGCCCTTCTGGATGGCTTTGTCGAGGGCCGATACCGTCTTGCGATAAGCGAGCTCGGCTGCCGCCTTGTCGCCCTTTTCAATGGACTCGCGCAGGTCGCGCAGTTGGGTGCGCAGGGAGGAGGTGTTAGCGCGGTTGCGCACGGTGCGTCGTTCGGTCTGGCGCGCACGTTTCAACGCCGAAGCATGATTTGCCATAACTGGTTGTTACCTTTGTAAGTACAGAGAGATATTCGGGGTAGGTCCGAATTCCTTATTATAGGGAAGCATTCCCACCCGGTCAAACTTTGAAGAGGTATGTGGGGAGAGTCGCCTTCGGCTGTTCCGGTGAAGGCGTCATCCTGACCGGAGCCGTTTTTCAGGCGAAGGGAAGGATCTAGCGCGCAGAGTAAAGGGTCCTGAGCATGATAGACGGCCTCGATCGTCTCAAAGTACTCATCAACTCCTCGACCCCCATCATCGTGATGGAGACGTCGGAAGAGACGCACGCGGTCAGCATGGTGCGCTCGGCCTGCAGCCAGCTCAACATGGCGACCTTCGAGTGGACCATCGCCGATGGTCTGCAGCGCTCGGGCACGAACGTTCCTGTCGAAGTACAGAAGACGACACTGCAGGACCGCATCGACCAGTCCACGATGCGAACCCAGGCCGGACGCGCCTATTCGCAAATGCGAACCGCGCTCAGCCCCGGCAGCGCGGAAGCCGACCGACTTACCCTCGCGATGGGCTCCTCGTTGGGAGCCGGCGCGTCTGGCGCAGCTACCGGTACGGCCATCTACAACACGCGCGAACCCGTGCAGGCCCTCGCCAACATGGAGTCGACGACTCTCGAAGCCGTCTTCATCCTGAAGGACTTTCACCGCCACATGGACGACCCGATCGTCGTGCGCCGCCTGCGTGATGTTGGCCAGAAGTTCGCGACCAATCGTCGCACGGTCATCATCACCGCACCCGAGATCACCGTCCCGGCGGAACTCACGACGCTGGTCGAGTACTTCGATCTCCCGCTGCCCGATCGCGATCGCCTGCACGAGATCATCAAAGAAACGTTCACTCGGCTCTCAAAGACCTACACGCTGAAGCTTCAGCTGGATGCGCCCGGTGTGGACGCCATGTCCGCCAACCTGCGCGGCCTGACAGAAGAGGAAGCGGAGCGCGCCATCTCGCAGGCGCTGGTCACACGCTATGCGCTTTGTCCCGAAAGCGTCACCGATGTGCTCGAAGCCAAGAAGCAACTGCTGCGCCATTCGGGCATGCTCGAGTTCATCGAAGCCTCCGACAACATGGCAGCCGTCGGTGGACTCGAGAACCTGAAGCACTGGCTCGGCCAGCGTCGCGGCGCATGGGAAGACTCGGCCCGCGACTTCGGTCTGGAGCCGCCGCGTGGCATGATCATCCTCGGCGTGCAGGGATGCGGCAAGTCCCTCTGTGCCCGCGCCGTTGCCGGAGAGTGGAAGCTCCCGCTCGTCAAATTCGACACGTCCGCCGTCTACGACAAGTTCATCGGCGAGACCGAAAAGCGCATCCGCAAAGTCTTCCAGGTCGCTGAAGGACTCGCACCGTGTGTCCTCTGGATCGACGAGTTGGAGAAGGTCTTCGCCGGAAGCGGTCCAGATTCCGCCTCTGCCGATGCTGGCGTTTCATCGCGCCTGTTGGCGTCGTTTCTGTCGTGGATGCAGGACCGCAAAGCAGCAGTCTTTGTCGCAGCGACCTGCAACAACGTGACCGTCCTGCCGCCCGAGTTGATCCGCAAGGGCCGCTTCGACGAACTGTTCTTCGTGGACCTCCCCAACCAGGCCGAGCGCAAGCAGATCTTCGCGATCCAACTCGCCAAGCGCAAACGCAATCCGGCCGAGTTTGATCTAGACCAAGTTGCCACCGCCGCAAAGGGATACTCCGGAGCCGAAATCGACGCGGCCGTCCAAGGCGGACTCTACGCCGCATATTCCGAGAAGAAGCAACTCTCAACGCAGTCGCTGCTCGATGCTCTAACGCAGACCGTCCCGCTTTCGACCACGCGCGCCGAAGAGATCCAAACCCTGCGCGAGTGGGCCCGCACCAGAGCTGTGCCCGCTTCGGTTCGCGATGACGGCGCTGTCATTCGCTGATCTTGCCGGAGTCTTCGGGCGCATGAACCGTCTTGAAGTGCTGGTCAAACGCGCTCTGCAATTGCTGACTGCATTCTTCCCGGTTCGGCCGATGGCTCGACGGCGAGGCGCGGAACCTCCACTCCGGGCACGATGTGCACTCGATCTCTACAGGAATCTCCCCAAGCCACTTGGTGACATGCAGCCTCGGCTTCTTCATCCTGCAAGTTTCCCACAGGGGGCTCACATTTTGCTCCCATTGACTCCCTCTTCGCCCCGGGTTAGGCTTTAACTTAATGGTAGTGACTTGCCTTCTGGGCATGCGCATTCCGGTTGGTCCCGTCTCCAAGCGAAACCCTGCTTTGTCTGCGAGATGCATAACCGCATCTCAAATGTTCCGCGGCTGCCGGGCTTTGCCCGGCCGGACAGCCGAGGGCGGCTGTCCCCACATGGTTCTTGAAACTCACTGAATGAAGAAAAGCATCGGCGTCAGCCCCAACATCGAGACCTTCTTTGGCACACGGGATGAGAATGTGCGCCTGCTGGAAGACGGTCTCAACGTCACCATCAATCTGCGGTCGAACGCCATCGAACTGGAAGGCGCCGCCAAAGACGTCGCTCGCGTCGAGCAGGTCTTTGCCGACTACGAGACCCTGCTGCGCTCCGGCCACACGTTCAACAATGGCGACCTCAACAGCATGCTGCGCGTGCTGATCTCCGACGCTAACTCGACCCTCCGCGGATTGGCCGATGCCGGGCGCCAGCGCTCCTTTGGACGCCGCACCGTCCAGCCCAAGAGCAGCAACCAGCGCCGCTATGTCGAAGCCATCGAGGCGCACGACATGGTGTTTGGGATTGGGCCCGCCGGCACGGGCAAGACGTATCTTGCCGTCGCTATGGCGATCTCCGCGCTGCTGGCCAAGCGCGTGAACCGCATCATCCTGGCGCGCCCCGCGGTAGAAGCGGGCGAGCGACTGGGCTTTCTGCCCGGCACGCTGCAGGACAAGATCGACCCTTACCTGCGCCCGCTGTACGACGCCTTGTACGACATGCTCGATCCCGAGAAGGTGGATCGCTATCTGGAGAAGAACGTCATCGAGATCGCGCCCATTGCTTTTATGCGCGGACGCACCCTGAACGATTCGTTCGTCATTCTCGACGAGGCGCAGAACACGACCTCAGAGCAGATGAAGATGTTCGTCACCCGCCTGGGCTTCAACTCGAAGGCGGTCATTACCGGCGACGCCACGCAGATCGATTTGCCCAACGCGCGCCGCAGCGGACTGCTCGAGGCCATGGATGTTCTGAAGAGCGTGGAAGGGCTGGCATTCGTGCACTTCGATGAAACGGATGTGGTGCGTCATCACCTGGTGCAGCGTATCGTTCGCGCCTACGACGAGCACAAGACGCGTGTGGCCGAGCAGCAGATGCTTTTGCTGGCCGAGCCCAGACATGCGGACGCGGCCAGTGCCGAGAAGCAGGCGGCAGCCGCAGCCAAGGAAGCGAAGTCGGCTTCGGCCGAAGCCAAGGGATAGAGCGACGCACATGGGGCGGGAGGGCCGCGACTCGGCCCTCCTGTTTGCATTTGCACCCAGCAGAGAGCAACCCGCAGAGAGAAAGAGTTTGGTTATTCTGCAAAAGAAAGTCACGGGATTGAGTGAGGGCACGCTGGAGCGTTTTGTGTTGCGCGCGCGCAAGGCCGTCGGACTCCGCGCCCCGGTGAATGTGCTCGTCACCAGCAGTTCCGCCGTGCGTTCGCTGAACCGCCAATTTCGCAGCCAGAACAAGGCCACCGATGTGTTGTCGTTTCCGCCTCCATCCCCGAGTACGGCATCTCGCAATAAGCCCAGACTGGCCGGCGAAGTCGCTATCTCCGCCGATATTGCCCTGCAAAATTCGATCCGGCTCGGGCATCCGGTTGCCCAGGAAATCAAGATTCTGGCGCTGCATGGGATCCTTCATCTGGCGGGCTTTGACCACGAGCGCGATAATGGTGAGATGGCGCGCAAAGAGCAGACACTGCGCCGGGCGCTTAAGCTCCCGGCTGCCTTGATCGAGCGAGTCCAAGCCCCGAACCGACGAGGCGCACGGCGTGCGACAGGAGCGCGGAGGATGGCATGAGTTACGCCGTGGCCATCGCGTTGCTTCTCCTGCTGGGACTGCTGACGCTCGTCTCCTACGTCGACCGCGTCTACCAGGAAGTTGGCAAGTTTCTTTCCCGCGAATTCCAGGACAACATCGACGTCTTCGAACAGAAGGTCGAGCCGGAACTGGGAGTGGGCCGCACCCGGGCCGCGCTCTCCATGGCGGTGCTCACGCAACTCACGATGGCGGCGATTGCTCTGCTCATCGGCTTTATCGTCTTCACCGATCTGACCTGGAACATCTACGAGATTCTGCAAACCACGATCAGCCTCATCCTGATCGTCATCGTGTTCAACCGCTTCCTGCCGTTCGTCTTTTTCTCGCGCACTAAAGGTGAGTGGTTAATTCACTGGACTCTGGTCTTAAAAGTATTGATCTACACGGTCATGCCGGTAACAATCGCGTTGGGCTTCCTGCAGTCGGTAGCGGCGCTAACCAACCAGAAAACAAGCGAGCAGCCGGAAACATCGGCTGAGGCGGTGGACGCGTTGATCGAAGCCGGGCAGGAAGAGGGCATCATTCAGGAGGGCGACCGCGATCTGATTCAGTCGGTCGTCGAATTCAGCGGCAAGACCGTCCGCGAAGCAATGAAGCCACGTCCGCAGATGTTTGCCGTGCCTTCCGATACGACTGTCGAGCGTTTCATCGAAATGCTGCGCGTCAAGCACTATTCGCGCGTGCCGGTGTATGAAGGCAGCATCCACAACATCAAGGGAATCGTCTACACACAGGATGTGTTGCAAGTTCCCGACACCGAAGCTCACGTGCGTATCCTTGATACCATCATGCGCCGTGATGTCTACTTCGTCCCCGAGAGCAAGCTGGGAAGCGACCTGCTGCGTGAAATGCAGAAGCAGAGTATCCGCATGGCCATTGTGGTCGATGAATACGGCGGGGTCGCCGGGCTGGTCACCATCGAAGATCTCGTGGAAGAGATTGTCGGTGAGATTCGTGACGACCACGACAAGCCGGAGATCGTGCGCGAAGGCGAGCGCTCGTTCATCGTTGCTGGTGGAATGGACGTAGACCGTCTCGATGAACTCTTCGGCACCAAGCCCGAAGGAAAAGAGTCGGCAACCATCGCCGGTTTGGTGAGCGAACTCGCTGGCCGCATTCCCCGCAAAGGCGAAGTGGTAGAAGAAGACGGCCTGCGGTTCGAAGTCCTGGAGTCCACGGACCGCAAAGTAGAGCGCGTGCGAGTAACTGCCGTGCAGCCACGGCAGTTGAAGTTGATCTAGAGAGCTTCTAGCTACTGGCTCCTAGCTTCTAGGGAAACCTCCTCGGGCCAGAATTCCATCTGTGCCTCATTTGCGCATTGCCCCAAGATGAATAGTGGTCGCTCACGGCCGAAGCTAGGAGCCAGTAGCTAGGAGCTAGAAGCTTAATGGAACAGCGCGTAAGCATCATCACGCTCGGCGTTGCGGATCTGAAGCGCAGCCGTGATTTCTATCAGCGGCTCGGATGGCTGCCGTCCATGGCCAAGTCTGAGGGCATCGTGTTCTTCCAGGCTGGAGGAATGGCCCTGGCGCTATATCCACGAGACGAACTGGCAAAGGACGCGAACGTTGCCGCCGACGGCAGCGGCTTCAGGGCGACATCGCTTGCCTACAACGCTCGCAACCGTGCAGAAGTCGACTCGGTGCTCAAAGAAGCTCAGGCTGCAGGCGCGAAGATCGTCAAGCCTGCACAAGAAGCCTTCTGGGGCGGCTATTCGGGCTACTTCTCCGATCCCGACGGGTTCCTGTGGGAGATCGCCTGGAATCCATTCTTCCCGATCGCAGAGGACGGAAGCATTCGGATTCCTGAGTAAGAAAACTTTCTAGCTCGTACCAAATCCTCCTCTGTATAGTCGTCAGTATGTGAAGACGAAATACCCGTAAGATGAAAGAGCACTCAATCTCAATCGCTCCAAGCTAGCAGCTAGAAGCTAGTAGCTAGAAGCTGATCCCCTATGCCATTCCGCTCCGGTTTCGTTTGTATTCTCGGCCGCCCCAATGCGGGCAAGTCCACCTTGCTCAACGCTCTCGTCGGCGAGAAACTGGCGATCATTTCGCCCAAACCTCAGACTACGCGGAACCGCATTCAGGGCGTGGTCCACGTTCCGAAGCGCAAAGGCAAGGGCGGCGGGCAGATCGTGCTGGTCGATACTCCCGGAGTCCACAAGCCTGACAGTTCTCTGGGACGCAAGATGATGGTCGAGGTGCGCGAGGCACTGGAAGGCTGCGACCTCGTGCTCGTGATCATGGATGTCACTCGCAAGTTCGATCCTCGCGACCAGTTTGCGCTGGACCTGTTGCGTCGGCCCAAGACGAAAGCGTTCTTGATCCTCAACAAGGTCGATCTGATCCGCGAGAAGTCAAAACTGCTGCCGCTGATCGAGCAATACCGCAAGCTCTATGATTTCGCCGAGGTGGTTCCGATTTCCGCGCTCAAGCGCAACGGGCTCGACACACTGCTGGACATGGTGATCGCGGCTCTCCCCGCTGGCCCTGCCTACTTTCCCGAAGACCAAATCACCGACCAGCCAGCGCGCTTCATGGCGGCGGAGATCATCCGCGAGCAAGTCCTGGTGAATACCAGCGAAGAGATTCCCTACGCGACCACGGTAATTGTCGATAACTTCGAAGAAGGGGCCAGGCTCACGCGGATTGCCGCGACCATCTATTGCGAGCGTGAAGGACAGAAGGGGATTCTGGTGGGCAAAGGCGGTTCGATGCTCAAGAAGATCGGCACATCGGCGCGCTTGCAGATCGAGCGCATGCTGGGGACTAAAGTCTTTCTGGAGTTGTATGTAAAAGCAGAACCCGGGTGGCGCGATTCGCGCCGGTTCGTGGAAGAGCTCGACTGGCGCAGGCAACTCGAGCATCGGATGATGGAACACGGGACTCCGCAAGAAAAGACCGAAGAGCCAAGCGCACAGACGGTTGTGCACGACGACCGTAACCAGACAGAAGACTGAAGTTATGGTATTGTAGCGAGCGCTTCAAATAACGCGGCCATTGCCCGATTTGCGCCCTAACGCTAGAATCGCAATAGCCGCCCGCATTTTTCGTGGGAAGTGAGCGCACAGGGGACGAACGAGCCAACCATGGAATCTGGGGTTTCTTCCGAGGAACAACTCCCGGAGCACGACTTCGATCCAGCAAAATTGAGCCTGCGCGTGCGAGTCACGCTGGCGGCGGATCGCAAGTCGGTGGATCCGGTCGTAGCGCAGGTGATGGAAGCCGTCCGCCAGATGAAATGCGTCGATGGCAAGGAAGACGCTATCGAACTGGCCCTGCAGGAAGCGCTCGCCAATGCCGTGGTTCACGGCGCCAAGGAAGATCCTACCAAGATCGTGGAGTGCTTGGTCGCCTGCGACGAGCAGCGCGGCATCCTGATCATCGTGCGCGATCCCGGGCCCGGTTTCGACCCGCAGGCAATTCCCAGTTGCACCGTAGGCGAGAATCTCTATTCCAATCACGGCCGTGGAATTTTCCTCATCAACCAACTCATGGACGAAGTGCAGTTTCACAAGAATGGCACTGAGATCCACATGGTCAAGCGATAGGCTCTCCGCATTTCTTGCCTTTCTAGTCAGCAGCAATTGCTCAGTGGATCAGCTGCTTCCGGGTGATAACCTTGCGACATGGCTAACGATTCTGGTGTGCCCCCCTCTCCCAAATCGGTTCGGCCCCGCGCGCCTGTTGTGTTGGCCCTCGGCGTCGGACTGTTCCTCGGTGTGATCTTTTTGGGCTCCATCGGATGGCTGATGCTCTCGCGAGATTCGGGGCGAGCTCTGTTGAGCCATATGTGGTCGGCGGTGACAGGCAGAACTCTCACGATCGATGTCAGCCAGCCCACCGTGGTCGATCGCATTCAGCGGCTGCAGCGGTTGGAGACGGTGATCTACACCATGGACAAAATCGTGACCGGAGCGAAAGAAAACTCGTTCTTGCCCAATTTTCTGGCAGGTGATCGGCTCTTGATGTTGGTGCACGGCGAAGTTGTGGCCGGAATTGATTTCTCAAACTTGAAGCCGGGCGACGTCACCGTGGATGGCAAGCAGATACGTTTGCGACTTCCTCCGCCGCAGATTTTCAGCACTCGGATCGACAGCGCGAAGACGCGCGTATATTCGCGGCAAACTGGGCTGCTGGTGCCCACCGATCCGGATCTGGAAACGCAGGTTCGTCAGGAGGCGGAACGTCAACTACAAGAGGCCGCCATGGCCGATGGCATTCTGCGAAACGCCCAGCAGAATGCGACTTCTACGATTAAGAGCCTGTTGCAGGGTCTGGGATTCACGAACATTGAGTTCGAGTGATGCCAGGTCTGTGTTGTGCGCAAGAGTCCGCGAATACTAGTCGAACTGAAGCATGACGATCTCCGGATTCGATCCCAGGCGCAGCGGCGGTCCCCAGGTGCCAGCGCCGCTCGAGGTGAAGATCTGCATTTTCCCGATCCGCTTTAAGCCATACACGAACTCCCGGTACATCCGCCGGGCCATCCAACTCCACGGGATGAACTGGCCGAGGTGCGTGTGTCCGGATAGCTGCAATGAGACGCCTGCAGCCTCAGCCGTTGCTGGATGGTCGGGTGCGTGTATCAAAAGAATGCTGGCGCGGTCGCGGTCCACCCGGACGTCGCGCAGCACCGATGCAAGGTGCGCTTCGCGAGTGGCATGATTGTAGGGCACGCCAATGATCTGCAGACCGTCCACTTCTACCTTTTCGTTGCTGAGCACGCGAACTCCGGCGGCCGCAACCGCATGCAGATATTTGCTGTCATCTCCAAATTGCTCGTGATTTCCCGCGACAAAGTACACGCCTTGCGGTGCCTTTAAATCGCTTAAGGGTTGCGCCGCCCGCTTTGCGTCGATGGCCGTGCCGTCATACAAATCACCGGCGATAAAGATTGCGTCCGGTTTTTCGCGCAGAACCTTGGCCACCAGGCGCCGCAGAAAACTGCCGTTTCGTACGTGTCCAAGGTGCAAGTCGCTGATGAGCGCCGCTCTTCGTCCGCGCCACGCGGGAGGCAGGTTCGCGAGTCGAACGGTCGTCCGTGTGATTCGTGTCCAACTGGCGTTGAAAAGGCCGAAGAGCCCGGCTACGACCGCAGCGCCGAAGAGCCACTCCACCATCTTGTGAAAATCGACGCTCAGTCCAGCGACCGTCGCTACTCCGAAAATGATCCACGCAGATAACGCTGCAAAGAAGAGGAAACTCACTAAGCCAGTCCACACCGCCGCTACTTTGTAGAACGCTCGAACTGCGGAATTGGTAAAGCGAAAAGCAAGCAGCGAAGCGCCGACAAAACTTACCGACAAAAGGCTCAGAGCCAGCTTGACCGACAGTCGTCCCGGCGAACCGCTTGGTGAGGATGAAAAACTCCACGTCTCATACAGAAGGAAATGAGTCAGAAAGAGAATGGACTGGATAATGACGATGAAACCGATCAGGCCTCTACGTAGCTGCATCTTCCATTAGATTCCGCAGCTGGCATTTCGATTGAAAATAGTGAGGCGCAGTGAAACCGACAGAGCCGAACGGTGACCTACTCTTTCGCCGCGATACCCAGGGCTTTCATCTTGCGGTAAAGGTGGCTGCGCTCCAGGCCCAGCACCTCAGCAGTGCGGCTCACGTTTCCGTGATTCTGGTCGAGTGTCTTGAGGATGTAATCGCGCTCGTAGGCGTCGCGGGCCTGATGCAGCGTAGAGAACTCGCTCTTGGGCGCTCTCCGGCTGCCTTCGCGGTAGACCAGCGGCGGTAGATGTTTGCTGTCGAAGCGCGTGGTGGTGGGGTTCATGATCACGATACGCTCGATCATGTTGCGCAATTCGCGTACGTTGCCCGGCCAGGAATAACGCATGAGGATTTCAATCGCGTCGTCGCTAATTTCCCGCGGCCGGCGTCCATAGGTCGCTGCCAGTTCCTTCAGAAAATGCCGCGTGAACAGGGGAATATCTTCCTTACGCTCGCGCAAGGGCGGGACAAAGAAGGGAATCACATTCAGGCGATAGAACAGATCTTCGCGGAAGTTGCCGCGCGAGATCTCTTCTTCCAGATCCTTGTTCGTCGAGGCAATCACGCGCACGTCGACGGTGATGGTCTCATCGCTGCCTACGGACGTAAAGCGTTGTTCCTCGAGCGTGCGCAGCACTTTCGACTGTGTCTTCAGGCTCATGTCGCCAACTTCATCAAGGAACAGCGTTCCACCGTTTGCCCTCTGAAATTTGCCTTCTTTGTCGGAGGCCGCGCCGGGGAACGATCCCTTGCAGTGCCCAAATAGCTCGCTCTCGATCAGATCTTCTGGAATCGCGGCGCAATTGACTTCGACGAAAGTTTCGTCCTTGCGCAGGCTCTGGGCGTGGATGGCGTGGGCCACGAGTTCTTTCCCCGTGCCGGATTCGCCGTAGATTAAGACGCGTCCGTTGGTCGGAGCCATCAGGCCTATCTGCTGGCGCAAAGCCTTCATCGGGATGCTGTCGCCTACGATGATGCTTTTCACCTGCAACTGCTTCTTCAGGTCCACGTTCTCGCGGTGCAACTTCTTGGATTCGATGGCGTTCTTGACGAGGATCAGAGTCTTTTCGAGGGAGAGCGGCTTTTCCAGGAAGTCGTACGCGCCAAGTTTGGTAGCGCGCACTGCTGTCTCGATGGTTCCGTGGCCGGAGATCATGATGACTTCAGGAGGGTTGTCGAGTTCGCGAATCCTCTCCAGGGTTTCGAGGCCGTCGACGCGGGGCAGCCAGATATCGAGCAGGACCACGTCAAACGCAGTCTTGCGCAGCAGGTCGAGGCAGGCCTCGCCGCTCTCCACAGAAGAGGCGGAATAGCCTTCGTCCGCCAGGATGCCGGCCAGCGAGTCGCGAATGCCGGCTTCGTCGTCAACGACAAGGATCTTATGCATGTTGAACGGTCGCCGCTATTGGCGCGGGCTCGAGCACTACCGGAAGTTCAACGATGAAACGTGTGCCCACGGGACGATTCTCCTCTACCCGGATGGAGCCATGATGATCTTCCACGATACGGCTCACAATGGCCAAGCCCAGGCCGGTACCGCGCTTCTTGGTCGAGAAATAGGGCAGGAAGAGTTTTTCTTTGAGTTCGCGGGTCACACCGTGACCCGTGTCGGCGACCACAATTTCTACCGCGTCGCGGCTCGCCACCAAGGCAGTCGTAATCTCAATCTCACGTACTACGGAATCCTGCGACGCCTCGGCAGCATTGTCCACGAGATTGGCCATGGCGCGCTTGATCGCCTCGCTGTCAGCCATCACCTTCGGCAGATCGGCGGCCAGGGTCGTGTGCACGCCGATTCCATCGAGCCTGCCGTTGAACATGGAGAGCGCGCTCTCGATGACTTCATTAATGTCGGCTGGCTGCGGCTTGGCCACGGGGAACCGAGCGAGCGTGGAGAATTCGTCCACCAGGCGGCGAACTGTTTCCGCGGCGCCCGCAATCGTTTCCGCGCAAGAGCGCACCACGTCAATTGACGCGGGATCATCCGGCGTGGCCCGGTCGAGATGACGCTGAATGCGCTCTGCCGATAATGCGATGGGCGTGAGCGGATTCTTGATCTCATGCGCGACGCGCCGCGCCACTTCCCGCCACGCAGCTTGCTTCTGTGCTTTCAGCAAGTCGGAGAGATCTTCGAACACGACAACGTATCCAGAGCGTTCGTCCTGATGCTTTAACGTAGCCACAGTGACGGCGACGTTCAACGACACCCGGGGCAACTGCATTTCCATCTGGCTGGTGGTCATGCCCATGCGGTCGGCGCGTCGCAGCAGAGGCTCGAAATCCTCCAGCACCTCGGCGGGGAAGACATCGGTTAGCGAAGCTCCACGAAGAATCTGAGTCGCGCTGTCGTGTCCGGCGTCGGGATGGAACATGCGGAGCAACGCCTGGTTGACGTGCGTGACGTGCCGCGCGGCATCCAGCGAGAGTACGCCCGTCGGAATACTCTCGAGGATGGTCTCCATCTGACGGCGGCGCTGATCGAGTTCTGCGTTGGCCGCGCTTAAGTCGCGACTGGAAGCATCAATCTGCCGCCGGCTGCTCTCCAAATCCTCCGCCATGCGGTTGAAGGAGCGCACGAGATCGCCAATTTCGTCGGCGAAGCTGACGGGGACGCGGTAGTCGAGACGTCCGCGCGCAATCTCCTGCGTGGCTTCGGCCAAAGCCGACAGTGGTCGCGTCACGATTTTCGAGAGGAACAACGCGAGCCATGTGGTCACGAAGAGCACGATCATCGTGAGCAAGAGCAACAGCCCCATGTACGTTCGGCGGACGAGTTTTCGCTCACGGGCGAGATCGTAGTAGCGCTGCTGGCTCGCCTCAACCTGGTGGACCGTTTGTCCAAACTCGCGGGGAAGAGGAATCGCCACCAGAATCTGGCCTCCGCCCGAAACCGGAGCGCTGCCCAGGGTATAGTCCGTTTGCTGCCACGTGAATTGAGCAGGATGTCCCTGGGCGGCCTCGGCTAGCGGCAGCTTCGGCTTTAGGATTCCCCAAGGGGCGGGCGCATTAAAGCTGGCCTCTGCATTGTCATCCACGACTGCCAGGGCAAATCCGCCTTGCAGGGTCACTTCGTGCTGCTGAAACTCGCTCACCACCCCCGAAAAGCCGTGGTTGGAAAAGCCATGCTCGAGTTCCGGGGATGCCGCAATCGCAGACGCTTCGGCCCGAGCGTTCTGCATGGCGTAACTGGCAAGCAGCGTTGCCATCGCGTGCGTGTCGGCCCTCACTTCTTCGACCGGCGTTGAGAACCACTTATCGATGGAGCGGTTCATCAACCCGTACGCAAACCAGTACATGACCATCACCGGTAGCGACGACAGCAGAAGCGCGCCGGCCACCATGCGTGTTCGAAACTTCGAGCCCAGCACTCCGAGACGCCGCTCGGCGAAGAGTTTCAGCAGATTGCGCATCAGGACAAAGGTCAGCGCGACGAACAGCAGGAAGATCAGTGCCGAGAGAGCGGCGAAGACCACGATGTCCTGATTGTTTCCGGGACGCAGGAAAGTCAGATCAAAGGCAGTTTGCGAAACCAGAATAGCCAGCAATACAAAGACAGAAATCGCCAGCAGGATGATGACCTGCTTACGATGCGAGGTCTTTTGCGGCGGGATTGAGGCCGGTTGTGCCACGGGCATTCCGCATTCTGACTTGGTGTCGCCAGGATGTGCAAATCATTATAGATGCATGGGCTGAGGGGCAAGGTGCATGGATGCGCGTGTGGGACCGGGTCTTCGACTCGAAGGGTCGCGGTTTTGCTACTGCCAGATCGATTCCTTCCAGCAATAAAACTGCAGCGCTCCGCGCCGCGACCGGGTCGAAGACCCGGTCCCACACGATCAGGGCTTACGAGAAATCTCCTCCACCATGGCGTCGTACGCGGGCTTGGGCTTGTAGGTGCGGTCAAACAGAAGGGCCGCACCGCGCGTGCCGTGAGAGTGGGAGCCGATCCATGAGTATTTGTCAGTGAATCCCCAGGTTTGGATGGCAGTGCAGCCCCGATTTTGCACGCACGCCCGCACTATGCGGCGATAGACTTCGGCTTGGCGAAGAAGATCGCTGTGTTGTGCGTGGCCACTTGAGTCCAGGGGGAGAGACACATCGAGTTCCGTGATGTGAACTTGCAAACCCAACGCGGTAAGACGCGCGATATTGGCGGCGATCGGGGCGGTGTCGAGATCAGGCTGCGAAACGTGCATCTGCAGGCCGACTCCGTCGATGGGGACACTGCGTTGCTTGAAATCCTTCAGCATCGCGTAGATGGCATCGGACTTGTGGTTGAGCCCTTCGCCCTCCGCCTCGTTGTAGAAGAGCAGCGCCTGTGGGTCGGCCTCGTGCGCCCAACGGAAAGCCTGCTCGATATAGGCGGTGCCCTTGTCGGACAGGCCAACGCCGGGCTGGTTGTACCACGGAGAATTCTTCACGTGCCCGTTCTCATCCAGAGCTTCATTCACCACATCCCATGCAAAAACCTGGCCGGAATAGTGCTTCATGACCGTCGCAATGTGTTCTTGCAGCAACTGGGATAGCTGAGTTGGAGTGAAATGTCCCTGCGCCAGCCAGTCGGGATTGTTGTGATCCCAGACCAGACAGTGTCCGCGAACTTTCATGCGGTGGGCCAGCGCGAACTGTACGACTTGATCGCCTTCACGAAAGTCGAACGCGCCAGCTGTGTGGCGCACGGTCCACCACTTCATCGCATCTTCGGGCTCGACCATGTTGAATTCGTGAGACAGGGTTGCCGAGTAGGCGGCGTCGGAAAGCAGATAGGGGCGAACGGCGGTTCCAACCAGCACCTGAGCCTGGTCGGCCGCTTGCCGCAGCAGGAGAGAAGGCGCGGCGGCCGTGGTAGTGAGAAACAGTACAAGCCAGCGAAAGTTGGGGCACGGATTCAGCATCGTGGACTTCTTGAAGTGAATGGATCCTGCCTATCCATTAACGCTGGGGCAGAAAGGGCTGTAAAGGACATCCGTCACATTTGGGCTGTGATTTTCTGCAAAAGTTCTTTCCGATTCCCACAATGAGACCGTGCATCTCGTTGTAGACCTGAGCTAGCGGCGTACGAGCCGCTGTGCTCATGGCTGAGGGCGTATGTGCAGCTCCGCGAATGGCTGATGCAAGCCGAGCCGCTACCTTCGCGGGCTGCGTATGAGCCACTGGCGCAAGCGCCTGCTCGAACAGCGCCCGAATTTCTTCGTAATCCGCCTTCGTCGGCAGAATACGGTGTCGATCCAGGATGCGACGCGTGTAGGCGTCCACAACGAAAACCGGATGATTCCCCGCGTAGAGCAGGATCGAGTCTGCGGTTTCGGGGCCCACGCCGTTCAGGTTGAGCAGTTCCTCGCGAAGCTGGCTGGTCGGTCGGGCAAACAATGGATCCAGCGAGCCGTCGTATGTCTTATCGAGGAACGAAACGAACGTTTTGAGTCGCTTCGCTTTCTGACGGAAATATCCGGAAGGGCGAATCAGGCGCTCGAGTTTGCCGAGCGGCGCTCGGCGAATGCCTTCGATGCTCAGCACATTCGCGGCGCGCAGGTTCGCGAGCGCAAGTTCGACGTTATTCCACGCGGTGTTCTGGGTCAGGTACGCTCCGACGATCACTTCGAAGAGTGTTTCCGCCGGCCACCAGTGCTGCGCGCCCCAAGCACGATAAAGGGCGCGATAGTACCGCCGCACTTCCTTCTTTTTGTCTGTGTGTGCCGGCGACAAGTTTGGTAGTTCCTTAGCCCGAGTTTAGTTGAGCTTGCCCTTCCGATGGTTACGCTCCTCGCGAAGGAGGCACCGAGGCTTACTGAAGTGCATGTACTTGAGCTGACAGCTGCCCCGGCAAACGCGCGGAAAGTTGCATTTGGCGTGGAGTTTCGCGTAAATGCCGCTGGCCCGCTGAATTTCTCCGTAGTAGTTCAAGTACTAAAGTAAGTGGTGCGGTAATCCGCTTGGGTTGACAATTTGTGTCAACGCAAATGAGCTGCGTCTCTCCCAATGATGGGCGGCCGTTTGCGCTATGCCCGCACGAGTGCGTGGCGTCGTTCCACCTACGTGGATAGGAGATCTGCTTATGTCTCAACGGCTGGGTGACCTTCTCGTCAAAGAGAAGATTATTACCCCAGAGCAGTTGGAACAAGCGAATAAGACGCAGAAGGAGCAGAGCTGTCGCTTGGGCTCTGCGCTGGTGAAGCTCGGCTTCCTCACAGATGAGGACGTCACCAATTTCCTTTCCCGCCAGTATGGCGTTCCCGCCATCAATCTTTCTTATTTTGAAATTGATCCCGCGGTCGTCAAGCTGATTCCGTTCGAGACTGCCAAGCGCTACCAGATTCTTCCGCTGAGCCGCGTGGGCGCATCGCTAACCATCGCGATGGTCGATCCCACGAACGTGTTCGCGATGGACGACATCAAGTTCATGACCGGCTTCAACATCGAGCCGGTAGTTGCTTCAGAAAGCTCCATCCTGTCAGGGATTGAAAAGGCTTACGGCTCCACCAATCAAGAAGATCTTAAGACGGTCATGGAGTCGATGTCGGAGATGGGCGACAGCGACGTCGAGCTCCAATCCGAAGAGCAGCAGATGGAGCTGGCCGAACTGGAAAAGGCGGCCGATGAAGCTCCTGTCGTCAAGCTGGTCAATGTCGTCCTGGGTGACGCTGTGAAGCGCGGAGCCAGCGACATTCACATTGAGCCCTACGAAAAAGAATTCCGTGTCCGGTTCCGTATTGACGGCGTGTTGCAGTCGATCATGTCTCCGCCGCTGAAGTTGAAGGACGCGATCACGTCCCGCCTGAAGATCATGTCGAAGCTCGACATCAGCGAAAAGCGTTTGCCACAGGACGGCCGCATCATGCTGAAGATGAATGTCGGCGGCCGCAAGAAGCAGCTCGACTTCCGCGTCAGCACGCTGCCCACGTTGTGGGGCGAGAAGATTGTGCTCCGGTTGCTCGACAAAGAGAACCTGCGTCTCGACATGACCAAACTCGGCTTCGAGCCCGAGTCGCTGGTGAAATTCGAAAAAGCAATTTTGAAGCCGTACGGCATGGTGCTGGTCACGGGACCGACGGGATCGGGCAAAACCAATACGCTGTACTCCGCAATTTCGCGCCTGAACCAGCCGGACACCAACATTATGACGGCCGAAGATCCGGTCGAATTCCAGTTGGGCGGCGTCAACCAGGTGCAGATGAAAGAGCAAATCGGATTGAACTTTGCCGCTGCTCTGCGATCGTTCTTGCGACAGGATCCCAACATCATTCTGGTCGGCGAAATCCGAGACTTCGAAACTGCTGAAATTGCCATCAAGGCCGCCCTCACGGGTCACCTTGTGCTCTCCACGCTCCACACCAACGGCGCTCCGGAAACGATTACCCGTCTGATGAACATGGGTATTGAACCATTCCTGGTGGCGACGTCGGTCCACCTCATCTGTGCCCAACGTCTCGTCCGGCGTATTTGCAAGGACTGCATCGAGCCCATCGACGTTCCCCCGCAGACACTGGTGGACGCAGGATTTACACCCGAGGAATCCAAGACGGTCAAGATTCAAAAGGGCAAGGGCTGCGGGGTGTGCAACAACACCGGATATAAGGGCCGCTGCGGTCTGTACGAAGTCATGGAAGTCGACGACGAGATGCGCGAACTGGTTCTGGTCGGCGCCTCGGCGCTGGAGTTGAAAAAGAAGGCCATCGAGCGCGGCATGATCACGCTGCGCCGGAGTGGACTCATCAAAGTTATGGCGGGAATGACCACGCTCGAGGAAGTGGCCCGCGAAACGATTCATTGATTTCGAACTGGTAACTGAAAGGGAAGGAATTTCCTATGGGTTTGTCGTTAAGCGATCTGCTCAAGAGAATGCTGGAGATGAACGGCAGCGACTTGCACATCACCACCAACTCGCCGCCCCAGATTCGTGTGCACGGCCACCTGGTGCCGCTCGATCTGCCGCAGATGACTCCGGCCGAGACCAAGCAACTGGCCTATAGCGTCATGACCGATTCCCAGAAGCACCGCTTTGAAGAAAGCCTTGAACTGGACTTTTCGTTTGGTTTGAAAGGATTGGCCCGCTTCCGCGCCAACGTCTTTAACCAGCGCGGAGCCACTGCCGCGGTTTTCCGTTTGATTCCGTTCGAGATCAAATCGTTCAACCAACTCGGCCTGGCGCCCGTCGTCAGCAAGATGTGCGACAAGCCGCGCGGCCTGGTGCTGGTCACGGGTCCGACAGGGTCGGGCAAGTCGACTACGCTGGCGGCCATGATCGACAAGATCAACAGCGAGCGCCACGATCACATTCTTACGATCGAGGATCCGATCGAGTTCGTACACATGAACAAGAACTGCCTGGTTAACCAGCGCGAACTGCACGCCGACACCAAGAGCTTCTCCGACGCCTTGCGCGCCGCGCTTCGTGAAGATCCTGACGTCGTGCTGATCGGCGAAATGCGCGATCTGGAAACCATCGAGTCGGCGCTGCGAATCGCCGAAACCGGCCACTTGACCTTTGGCACGCTGCACACTAACTCAGCGACGTCGACCATCAACCGTATCATCGACGTCTTCCCGGCTCACCAGCAGCCACAGATTCGCGCTCAGCTGTCGCTGGTTCTGGAAGGCATCATGTGCCAAAGCCTGCTGCCCCGCATCGACGGCAAGGGCCGCGCCATGATCATGGAAATCCTGGTGCCCAACGCGGCCGTGCGCAACCTGATCCGCGAAGACAAAATTCACCAGATCTATTCGTCGATGCAGTCCGGACAGGAGAAATTCGGAATGCAGACGTTCAACCAGTCGCTCGCCACTGCGTACTTCCAGAAGCAGATCACGCTGGAAACCGCGATGGCGCGCTCCAGCAACACGGACGAGTTGCAGGAAATGATTAACCGCGGCGCCGGCCTGGTAAACCGCCCGACCGCTGCGGGATCAACCCTGGCCCGAGGAGCAGCTCCATCCAAGCACTAGCGCGGTTGGGGCACAAACATTTGGAACGAAACCGTTTTACGGAACCGGTATCTCAGTGAGGAGAAGCTAAAACATGCCAGTCTTTACATTTTCAGGCAAGGACGCATCCGGACAGAAGATTTCCGGTGAGCGAATGGCGGCCAACAAGGCGTCGCTGGCGCAGGCGCTGCGCCGCGAGCGCATTACACCCGGCGCGATTCGCGAAAAAGGCAAAGAATTCTCCATGCCCACGTTCGGCTCGGGCAAGGTCAAGACCAAGGACATCGCGATCTTCTTTCGCCAGTTCTCGGTCATGATCGATGCCGGCTTGCCGCTGGTGCAGTGCCTGGAAATCCTGGCGGCCAACCAGGAAAACCAGTCATTCCAGAAGGTTCTGACCGGCGTCCGGACCACGGTGGAAGGTGGCGCCACGCTCGCGAACGCCATGCGCCAGTATCCCGTGGTCTTCGACGACCTCACGACCAACATGATCGAGGCCGGTGAAACCGGCGGTATTCTCGACATCATTCTGCAGCGCCTTGCGACTTACGTCGAAAAGGCTGTGCGTTTGAAGTCGGCGGTGAAGTCGGCATTGATTTACCCGGTCGCCGTCGTTGGCATGGCAGGGTTGATCGTCGGCGCGCTGCTTAAGTGGGTGGTGCCGATTTTCGCGAATCTGTTCGCGGGACTGGGCGTTGCCCTGCCTCTTCCCACGCGCATCGTCATGGGGTTGAGCGCGTTCATCAACACTTTCTGGTGGATGTTCCTGGTGGGCGGCTTCGGTCTCTTCTTCGGGATCAAGCAGATCCGCAAGCATCCTCGCGGCCGCTACTATTTCGATAAGACGCTGCTCTTTATCCCTATAATCGGGGGCCTGTTGCGCAAGATTGCAGTCGGCCGCTTCACCCGTACTCTGGGAACTTTGATCACTTCCGGCGTGCCGATTCTTGAAGGCCTGGGCATTACGGCCAGGACCTCGGGCAACGCCGTGCTGGAAGAGGCGCTGATGAAGGTGCGCAAGGCCATCGAAGAAGGCCGCACCATCGTCGATCCTCTGCGGGAATGCGGCGTGTTTCCCAACATGGTGACGCAGATGATCGGCGTGGGCGAAGCCACCGGCGCCATGGACTCGATGCTGCAGAAGATTGCCGACTTCTACGAAGAAGAAGTCGACGCGGCCACCAAAGACATGCTGGCCATGCTGGAACCGATCATCATCGCCATCTTGGGCGTGAGCGTCGGTGGCATCGTCATCTCGCTCTATATGCCGCTGTTCGCCATGATCGCCAAGTTGGCTGGCTAAAAGCAGGTTTCAAGGTGGAGGGGTTTCAAGGTTTCAAGGTGTGACGAGTGACACTTTGAAACCTTGAAACCTTGAAACTCTGAACCTTGAAACTTTGGAACCTTCGGTCTTCATAATGCAATCGACGTTTGATGAGCGCAATTGGCTGATATGGCTGGTCCGGGTCCGCATTTTTATTCTGACCCTCCTGCTGGCCATTGAACTGGCGGTCGCCCAATTCAGCCCGGGCCCGGTGCCCATGCGGCTCTTCATCACAACCATTTTGTTGTGGTACAGCCTCTCGCTCTTCTACGTACTTCTTCTCTCGTTCTGGCAGGAGCACCGTCTGCAGGCCTCGCTGCAGGTTGTGACCGATTTGATCATGGTCAGCCTCGTGGTCCACGAGACCGGCGGGTGGGACAGTTCCCTGAACTTCCTCTATCCCCTGGTCATCATCGTGGCCAGCGTGCTGTTGCCGCGCGTGTGGGCGCAACTCGTCGCCGCTCTGGCTTTCATCCTTTACGGAACGGTGCTGGAACTGAACTACTATGCCGTAGTTCCTTCCTACTGCACCACCCATCCCGGCACGAAGGCGCTGCAGGCCATTATCTTTGTCAATCTCTTCGCGTTCCTGGCGGTGGCTTATCTGGCCGGACTGCTCACCTCAAAACTGCGGCAGGTGGGCGTACAACTGAAGGACACCAGCGGCGCGCTCGAAAGCCTGCAGGCGCTGCACGAGAACATCATCCACTCCATCAGCAGCGGACTGATCACCACCGGTCTCGACGGGCGCATCACGCTGGTCAACGCCGCGGCCCAGCGCTTGCTGGAGCGTAGTCCAGCAGAGCTGTTGGGTGCGCCGGTTCATCAGCTGTTTCTGGATCCATTGCCCACCGTGGAATCGCCGGAGGCGCATGGGGAAGTCCGCTTCGAGCCGCCCACGAAATTCCGCAAGACGGTTCGCGTCCGGGCGGCAGCCTTGACTGTGCCCGAGCGCGGAGACCTGGGTTACGTGTATGTTCTCGACGATCTCACGGAGATTCGCCGCCTGGAGCGTGAAGTCCGGATGCAGGACAAACTGGCCGCTGTCGGCCGGCTGGCTGCGGCCATCGCGCACGAAATCCGCAACCCGCTGACTTCCATTGCCGGCTCGGTCAGCATGCTGTCCGGCGTGCCGGAGATGAACGAGGATCACCGCCGCCTGCTCGACATCGTGACCCGCGAGTCGCAGCGGTTGAACAGCATCATCACCGACTTCCTGGCCTACTCGCGCACCAAGCAATATCACTTCGACCGGATCGACCTGATTCAGTCCGTGGAAGATACGTTGACGCTCATGGAGCACCGCATGACGGCGGAGAAAACCGGGATCAAGATTGAACGCCGGTTCACGGTGCGTCAGGCGTGGGCCATTGCCGACGGCGACAAGCTCAAGCAGGTGTTCTGGAACCTGTGTGAGAACGCGGTGCGCGCCATGAAAAATGGTGGAACGCTCACCGCCGCGGTCGAGTCTCTGGGCGACGACTGGCAGGTCTCTTTCATCGATACGGGCACAGGCATGACGCCGCAGCAGATCGAAAAACTCTTCGAGCCCTTCCAGTCCAACTTCGAAGGCGGGACCGGACTCGGGCTGGCCATTGTCTACCAGATTGTGCAGGCGCACGAAGGCAAGGTTTGGGCGCGATCCAAGCCAGGGCAGGGAACCACGCTCGTCCTGCGGTTGCGCCGTCTCGATGCCGAGAGGCCGGCCTCCGCCGGTGAGAGTGCTGCCCGCACTGCGGATCAATCCCGGGCACTGGTCGCAGGGCGGCCCGCTGCGGCTGCTGCCGGAGGAGGTTTGCGTGGCTAACATTCTGGTCTGCGACGACGAACGCTCCATTTGCGAGATGCTCGACATCTCTCTGCGCCGCGAGGGACATCGGGTTGAGACCGTGCAAGCGGGACAGACGGCAAAAAACAAGATCGACGGCGCGCTCTACGACGTCATCATCACCGACATCAAGATGCCGAATATCGACGGCATCGAAGTGCTGCGCCACGCGCACCGCGTTTCGCCCGACTCCGCTGTCATCCTGATCACTGCCGTGGACGACTACGAGGCTGCCGTGCAAGCAGTGAAAGCCGGAGGCGCCACCGATTACATCCGCAAGAGTCCCGGGCTGGTCGATGAGATCAAGCTGGCCATCAACCGCGCGGTCGAGAAGCTGAATCTGAGCAAGCAGAACTTCGCACTACGCCGCGACGCTGCCACCCGCAACTCGCTCGACAATATCATCGGCTCCAGTGGGGCCATGGAGAAGCTCAAGCAGACGGTTCGCACGGTTGCCTCCACCGCAAGCACAGTTTTGATCCACGGCGAGAGCGGCACTGGTAAGGAACTCGTGGCCCGCGCCGTGCACGTCTGTTCGCCGCGCGCAACCGATGCCTTTGTTTCCGTGAACTGCGGAGCCTTCCCGGAGACCCTGCTAGAGAGCGAACTCTTCGGCTACCTGAAGGGCGCCTTTACCGGAGCCAACCAGAACAAGCGCGGCCTGTTCGAAGTCGCAGACGGCGGCACTATCTTCCTCGACGAAATCAGCGAGATGACGATGGCCATGCAGGTGAAGCTGCTGCGCGTTCTGCAGGAGCGCACCGTGCGTCCCGTGGGCAGCGCCAGTGAGATTTCGATCGACGTGCGCGTCATCGCCGCTACCAACCGCGACCTCGACAAAGCCGTCGCCGAAAATGTGTTTCGCGAAGATCTTTACTACCGGTTGAACGTCATTCCCATCCGCGTGCCTCCCCTGCGCGAGCGCCGCGAAGACATCCCGCTGCTGGCGAACCATTTTCTGAAGAAGTATGCCAGCGCCGCCGGCCGCAGCATCCTGCGCGTGAATGCGCCGTCCCTCGATTCCCTGTGCGGCTACGAGTGGCCGGGCAACGTCCGCCAGTTGGAGAACACTGTCGAACGCGCTGTCGCGCTTGAAACCACCGAGGAGTTGCACGTCGAACTTCCCGCGGAGCGCCCGAAAGCGCGCGCAGCAGCAGCCTCTGGCGACGGCGGATCTCTCCCGGAAGTCGGTTCAACTGTGAGTCTTCCAGAAGGGATCGGCATGGAAACCTACGTGGCAGGCATCGAACGTTCCCTGCTGCAGACCGCGCTCAACCAGAGCGGCGGCGTGCAAACCAAAGCCGCCGACGTGCTTGGCATCTCCTACCGATCCTTCCGGCATTTGATGAAGAAGTACGGACTGTAGCTTTGAGCTCCGAGCTTTGAGCCGCGAGCCTAGCTTCCACCAACCCGATCATTTGCTCGCAACTCATGACTCTCAGCTAGCTTTTCTTCAACTGCTGCTTCCATCCCAGCACCCGCGCCTTGGCACCTTCCGCTTCTGCCTCAGGGATCATCCCTTTCTTCTGATACAGCACCGATAGGCTGGTATGGGCCAGCACGTCGTCGGGATCGAGTTCCGCGAGTCGCTGCGCGACGGCGATGGCATCATCGTAACGCTGCAGATCCTGCAGGACGCGCGCCAGACCGTGCATGGCTTCAGTAAACGTCGGGTCGGCGGCCAGCGACTCCTGATACGCGGCGACGGCCTGTTCCAGGTGCCCGTCGGCCATCAAGTCGAGCGCGGCGTAGTAGTGATCTTCGGCCTTCTGGCGGGCATTTGCGTCAGGCATGCGGAAAAATTCCAGGCAGAGACTGGATTCTAACACGCGCTGTGCTTGCATCTCTTGACCCAAGATCTCTACCACGAAGGTCACGAAGGATCACGAAGGAACCCGTGCAATGAACCCCTTCCTGATCCCTCGTGTCCTTTGTGGTTCCTGTTTTCTCTTGCAGGCTGCTGGTTGACCTTGCAGGTATGATGGCTGCATGCGCTACAAAGTCCGTTTTCTTTGGAATGCCACGAAGGGCCATCGCCTGGCCCCGTGGCGGAGCCCATACCTGCTCTGGCGCATCGAAACCTACACCGGCGTGAAGATGACGCAGATCGGCTTTCTGGAATTCTGGGAGTTCATGTGGCGTGAGAGGCGCGACCTATGGCGCTTTTTGAAGTGGACGGGCGAAATGGAGCGCTGGGTCCATCCCAAACCGAAGAGTTCTTAGATTTACGGTAGCGCCGCTGTCGTGGCGGCGTCTCGCCGCCACAGCGCGGGCGGGAGGCCCCGCCGACAGCCGGCAAGGTGCCGACGCTACTAAACTACGCTCCTTTGCCGGCCGCCGCTGCTTCGCCCAGGAAGATGCTGACCTCGCTGCCCTTGCCGGCCCCAGTGATCTGCGCTGCCGCCGCTCGGTTGGCCACGATCTCGAGATAGCCCATGCTCCCAATGATGCCGAATACCTCTCCCGGCGTTCCCTCCGCGTAAGCCTTGCGGATATCCGTGATCTCCCGGCTACCCACCACGACTTTGAATTTCGCGGATGCTGTAAACAGGGCGGGAGCGTCTTGGGGCGTCACATTGGTGATCAGGTTGCCGAAGCGGTCGACTTTCAGCACCACCGCGCGCATGCGGCCCTCGCCCGTGGCCTTGGGCCGAGGCGCGGCGAAGCGTACGTAATCTTCGATCTCGTCTCCGAACTTGTGCGAATCGACTTGCTTGGCCAGATAGGCAGCTACCGGAGCAAAAATGTCGCGGGCGTGAAACGTATTGCTCACGGGCATACGGAAGTAGTGGTCGGAGGTGATGTGCCGCACGTGAATGCGTTCTTCCTTCGCATAGACCATCGAGAGCACGCCATTATCGGGAGCGACGAAATGATATCCGTCGCTCGAAGCCAGAATCGGCCGCCGCTCGGTGCCCACGCCCGGATCCACGACCACCAGGTGGATCGTTCCGTTGGGGAAGTAGGAATACGACTGGGAAATCGCCAGTGCACCATCGAGCACATCGAAGGCCTGCACGGCGTGAGAAATGTCGACGATTGCGGCTTCAGGCACGATGTCGAGAATGACTCCCTTCATCGCGCCCACAAAATGATCGTTGGTTCCAAAATCGGTGGTCAGAGTGATGATCGGACGATGTGCCAACATTCCCTCGCTGGAAGACAAAATTCTAGGTACAGCGAAGTTAATTTGCGGGGAACCTGCGCGTCAAGGCACGGAGGTAATAGGAAGCTTCCTACTCGTAGCGCAGCGCTTCGATCGGATTCAGCCGGGAAGCCTTCAGGGCAGGGAAGAATCCGGAGACGATGCCCACCAGCGACAGAATCGTGAACGAGATGATCATCACGCCCATCGAAGCGTGTAGGAAGATCGCGCCTTCATGGTCGGTGGTCTTGTAAAACTCATCGTAAAGAGGCATGGGAGGAATCGCCCACGTCAGAAACTCGGCGACGAACATGCCAATGACTCCCCCCACGAACGTGAGCACCAGGGCCTCCAGCAGAAACTGCACCAGGATGTGTCGCGGCCGAGCGCCAATCGCTTTCCGCAGCCCGATTTCCCGGGTCCGTTCCGTGACCGAAACCAGCATGATGTTCATCACGCCGATGCCGCCTACTGCCAGCGTGCAGACGCCGATCAGTCCGAGTACAGCCTGCAGGCCGAGGGAGAAGCCGTTGATCATGGCGCGGTCTTCAATCGTGTCCCACTCGGGCGTGGCCTTGTCGTCCTTGGGGTCGAAGTGGTGCCGCCGCGCGATCACTTCGCGCACTGCCATGAGCGCCTTCTTGTTGAGTTCGGGGGCGGTGGGCTGGATGATGATCTCGTCGGGATCGCGAACGTTCTTCAGATCGCGCATCAGCGCGAAGGGAATGAACCCGTTTTCATTGTCCGGACCCTGATACATCGAGTCCTGAATCTTGTTGCGCATGGTGCCGATGACTTCGAAATCGAGGCCTCCGATTTCGACGTGTTGTCCCACACCGGGCGCGCCCTGAAACACTTTTTTGGCAGCGCTGTATCCGAGGATTACGACGCGCCGATGATCGGCGAAGTCGGTCTCGTTGAAGTAGCGCCCGTCCGCGAGTTCGATCTTGCGCATCTGCCCGTACGGCATGTCCACGCCGCGCACCTGGATTGAGACAACGCGGGTGCCGATCTTGAATCCAAAGTCGCGGTCGATCTCTCCGCTCACGGCGCGCACAATCGGGACTTCGTCCCGAATGGCCTCCACATCTTCCAGTTCGTACTTCACCGCCTTGCCCGCCCGCTGGCCACCGGCCTGCATACTGGTCTGCCCCGGCCAAATGACGATGACATTGTTGCCCATGTTCAGGAACGCGTGCAGAACGCATCCGCCCAGTCCCTGCCCGTACGCTAGCAGCAGCACGACGGAAACCAGGCCCCATCCGATGCCCAGCATGGTCAGCGCCGAACGCATGCGATCGCGCATCAGCGACTGCCAGCCTTGCGAAATGAGTTCTTTCATGTACATGGGCTTCCGAATTTAACGCTCTTTGGGTTCACCACGGAGGCACGGAGTCACAGAGAAAAACAACGCATTCAGAAATTTCTCCGTGTCTCTGTGCCTCCGTGGTGACATGCTCCTACTGAATATGAATGTCGCCCGATCCGGTGCGTACGCGCAGCAGAGGACCTCCGCCGTGGACCTTGCCGCGGATCTGCTTGTGCGTGTCCCCCACGCGTCCCTGCACGGTCATTTCGATGGGTTCCCCCACGTCGACTGTGCCTGAGCTTGTCGAAATGTCCGCGTCAAAGGCGGCATTTGCTGGTAGGCGCACATGCACGTTGCCTGAGCCGGTATGAATCTCCCACGAGCCGGTCTGCGTGCCTTCGGCGGTCACATCGCCGCTACCGGTCTCTCCGTGGAATTCTCCCTGTACACCGCGCGCCGTGATGTTTCCCGACCCGGTGTGCAAATCGATGTTGCCCGAGGCGACTTCTTCAATCTCGACATCCCCGCTGCCGGTGCCACCCTTCACAGCGCCGGAAATTTGGCGTGCGCGGATGTTGCCCGAGCCCGTCTGCAGCTGAAGCTCGCCCGTCAGGTTCGCCAGCTTCAGGTCGCCCGACCCGGTTTGCGTGTCGACGTTGCCGTGCGTGCCTTCAATAATCTGGTCGCCCGAGCCGCTACGGGTACGAATCGTGGTATCCGCGGGCACGCTGATCTCGTAGTCCACGGAAATGTTTCGCATGTTCACGTACTCAATGTGAATGCGATTGCCGTCCTGCCGGATCGGCGGATTCTGTTCGATCTGGTGGACGTCGGCCTCGCGGCCGCCCATCAGCCAGTGGTCGCCCACGTGGATCTTTCCACGAATGAAGACGGATCCCCCCGAACCGGCGCGCACGGTGACGTCGCCCGAACGCGTGAGAACTTCAAGATCGACGGGGCCGCTCACCTGCAGCGTCCTCTCGAACTGGCCCTGGAAGCTGGAAGCAAAAACAGCGGTAGAGGCAAACAGCACGACCAGCGCGATCGTAAACGATGCCAACACAGATCGGCCGGACACGGAAAAGGAGGAGAGAATGCGGCGATTATTCATAGCGTAGTGACTCCACAGGTGTCATATCCGCGGCGCGCTGGGCAGGATACATGCCCGCGGTCACGGTGATCAACGAAAGTGTCAGAATCGAAGCAACAATCGAAATCCATGAAACGATGGGGTGCGGAACGAAGTCGGGCAAGGGAAGCGCCTCCATTGCCGTGCAAATCCCGATTCCGACGGAGAGCCCCAGAATGCCGCTGCCCACGGTCAACATGGCAGACTCAGCGAAAAACTGCCGCAGGATGTCGCGCTTGGTGGCGCCCATCGCTTTGCGCGTGCCGATTTCGCGGGTGCGCTCGGTGACTGAGACGAGCATGATGTTCATCAC
>PMUM01000251.1 GCA_003166855.1 Acidobacteriaceae bacterium
GCATGATGTTCATCACGCCGATGCCGCCCAGACACAGTGTCACGATCGCCACGCAGCCGAAGAAGATGGTCACGACGCCAAAGATCTTGTCCAGCATCTTGGCGCCGTCCATCGTGTCCCAGATAAACAGCGCGTCTTTGTCGACGGCGTCGAAGTGGTGGACGCGCGCCAGCGCGCTACGCACCTGCAGGACCGCCGCTTCATGTTCTTCAGGGTCGCCTACTTCGAAAACGATGTCATCCAGATACCCGCGGGTAATCCCGGCGCCGGGCTTGGTCGGCGGGGGAAAATCCCGCGAAATTGCAGAGTACGGCGCGAATAAATAATCATTGTCGGGCCCGCTGTAATTCGAGTTCTGCTTTTTCTCTTGCAGGACTCCAATGACCAGATACGGAACGCTTTGCACCAGCATACTGGCGCCGATGGCGGGCTGGCCGGGAAACAGCTGCCTGTAGGCCTTTGAGCCCAGCACCAGCACGCGCCGGCCCTCACGCTCGTCGTCTTCGGAAATCAGCCGTCCTTCGGAAATCTGCAGCGACCGAAAATCTTGATAGGACGGCCACATGCCAACCACGCCGCGGTTCGCCAGGTTGTACTGGCTGACTTCGGGAATCGTCCGCCGCAACTCTGGGCTGACGTTCTTCACCAGATAGCACTCGTCGCGAATCAAGTCAGCATCGTCGACGCTGAGATGAATCTCTCTGCCCGCCGCGCGCCCACCGACCTGCGAACTGGTGCGTCCGCCCCACATGATCACCAGGTCCTTGCCCAAGCTCTGCATGTGTTTCTTCTGGTCGACGCTGAAGCCACGTCCCAGTCCCACCAGGATGATCACCGACGCGATCCCCCACACGATTCCAAACATCGTGAGGAAGGTCCGCATCTTGTGGGCCCGGAATGTGGCGAACGCCTGGCGCAGGATTTCGGAGAGAGTCATAACTGTCCTAAAAGACGTCCGGCTTCCGGCTCTCGGCTTCCGGTGTACGGATAAGCACTTCGAACCGGAAGCCGGATGCCGGAAGCCGGACGCACCTGCGTTACTGCAGTACGACCTGATCGCCTTCCTTCAGCCCGCTCAGCACTTCGGTCTTCGCGCCGTTCGAGATCCCGATGTTGACGGCAACTTTGTCCTTGCCCTCTTTACCTTTGGGATCCGGCACTTCGACCGAGGCTTTCTTATCCTTGTCGTACAGGATTGCGCCTTCGGGAATCTGCAACACGTTCTTGTGTTCTTCCAGGATGATTTCGGCGTTCGCGGTCATCTCGGCCTTGAGTTCGCCGCCCGGATTCTGAATCGACACGCGCACTTCAAACGTAGTGACGTTGTCTTTTTCCACACCCATCGGAGAAATCTTCGTCACTTTGCCATCAAAGGTCTTGTCCTTAAACGACTCGACTTTGATGCGGGCGCGCTGTCCGAGATACACCTTGCCGATATCGCTCTCGTCAACTTTGCCCTTCACATAGACTTCGCTGGTATCGCCCAACGTCATGACCAAAGTGGCCGACGAGCCCAACACGAGGATCGAGCTGACCGCATCTCCCATTTCAACGTCGCGCGAGAGCACAATGCCGTCGATCGGCGAGATGATGTCGGTATAGCTGAGCTGTTCCTCAAGTTGCGTCAGGTTGGCCTGATCCTGCGCGACCTGCGCCTGGGCCTGCGAGATCTTGGCCTTCAGAACAGTGACCTGCGCCTTCGAGACGTTCTGCTTGTTCAGGGCCATCTCGTAATTCTTCTCTGCGTCGTCGAGCGCGGACGCGGAAACAACGCCATCTTTCGCCATGCCGACGGCCCGGTCATAAGCGCGCTTCAACAGCGGAACATCGGGACCTTCCGCGTCGACCTTGGCGCGTTCGAAGTCGGCCTGCGAACTCTTCAAGTTCGCCTGGGCGGCATCCAACGCCGCGCGCGATTGCTCAACCTGCGCCTCGATCTCGATCTTATCGAGTTGTGCCAGGAGTTGGCCCTTCTTGACGCGGTCGCCGTAGTCCACGAGGAGCTTCTTCACAATGCCGCTGGCCTTGGACTTTACTTCGACCTTCGTGATGGGCGTGACCTTGCCGGTCGCCACCACGCTCTTGGCCAGGTCGCCCTTTTCCACCTTGGCGAGTTTCGAGGGATCAATCTTGGTTCCACCGCGCGTCGCCGCGAAGACTCCACCCGCGATCAGCAGGACAATAACAGCCACCACGCTGCCCCAGATAATCAGTTTGCGACGCTTCTTCTTACCATTTCCGTTACCGTTCACAACGCCTCCTGTAGATACCGCCAAGTGGAGATTGGGAGCCATTCTGCTGCCCTCACTCCCTAGTACGCGGCCCAACTTGCTTTTGTTCCTGCAAAACTATGATTTCCGAACTGAACTGAAAAAAGAGCGCCGGACCTGCTAACCCATCTGCCGCCTGCCAGTTAGACCCGTGACCCACTAAAAGGATAGCGGATAACCGAATGGAATTTTGTGACTTTGCGCACCGAAGAAGGGAATGTGGGGACAGCCGCCTTCGGCTGTCCGTCGAGCGCAGC
>PMUM01000429.1 GCA_003166855.1 Acidobacteriaceae bacterium
TCATTGGACAGCGTGATTGAGTGCGACTAGCCTTGCGCCACAAACAGCCGTTTTAGGCTGCTCTGCCAGGAGGCGCACACGTCATCACGTTGGCTCCAATTTAGTCTCAGCGAAGCCAATACCTACGTTGCCGCCAATCCGCTGCGCTCTGGCAGACGCAACCGCACCAAAGAGAGCATTGACACGGTGTGTCATCGGCACCTTGATTCCGATATCGGGGAGTCCGACCTCAATTCGCTCCCGGCCTCCGGTACAGTTCTCACGTCAACCGCGATCCTCTCGACATCGCCCGGCAAATATCCGATCCTCTGGCGCGTTGTCGGTTTTACCTTCACCCACCGGGAAAGCACGCCTAGACTGCGCACCATCGTCTTAGGCAGCTATCTCGATTGCACCGGCTGCAACCGGATTCTCCACCTGCAAGGATTGCCGAATTGCCAGTACGATCCGGCGTATCCATTTACCGTCGAACACCCTTGCGATTCCACTTGGAATCCCGCTGGCCGTCGGTGGATATTTCAGCAACGAACACCATGCTTTCGCCTCGCGCAATCCCATTGCGAAAGCGTCTCGGTGAGTACACGAATTCCGAACACGATTGGGCGTGGATTCTGCACGCGCTTGCCCATGTAAATGGTGTGGTGGAGTGGTGACCAAAGGAGCCTGCAGCGGGGTGTCGTGCACGGGTTTTACGCAGGTATTGAGGGCATGCTCCTGCATTCGATTTCGTGGTGGTGCGAAAACGGTGCTTCGCACCGGATGTATGTTGACACTCCACCCCTTCGAGGGTGCTGCAGAGCGTTCCGGGGCGCTCCAGAGCGACCGGTTCCGAATGAATGACTTGCGGTTTTGAAGACGCTGCAGAGCGCCCCAAGTTTACTTGCGAAAAGAGGTAACTATGGCCGAAGAAATCACATCTGCGAAGAAGAACGGGTCGCAGAATTTCCGGATTCACACTGCCAGCACGAAGGTGACTCAATCGGAGTTGAACGAGCTCGAACGCGCGGCGACGGAGCGCGGCATCCGGCTTGGCGAATGGATCCGCGAGGTGCTCTTTCGAGAGCTTCGCGGCAGCGACCAGATGAACTCCGGTAGCCACATCAACTACGGATATCGACTCCTAGCAGAGGTGGTTGGTATGCGAGTTTTCCTGAACCACGTACTTTCTATCATGTCACGCGGGGAGTGGCTGGACGCTGAACAATACCAGGAAATCCTGCGACAGGTGAAGGCGAAGAAACATGGCTGGGCTCAAGAGCTTTTGGCGGAGCAACCACCAGATACGCACGGTTAAGACTAATCGCGACCATTCCCTGGATGCGCGAGCGTAGCCGAGGCGCGGTCTGTGTCAAGGCTCTGCGACCGCTACGCGGCGGACGTTGTCCGGCCTTGACACAGACCGCTACAGCCTCGGCTTTCTGTCTCCGACTATCCGGGAATGGCAGCATGAGATGAAGCTGCGCGCACCCCGACGGCACGTCAGTATCCAGCGACGTGCAACCAGCGAAACTGCCATTTGTGTGTGGGGGAATGTGCTGCCCTAGAAACGAACATTCCGTGCGAAGATTTACACAGTTAGCATGGAAGAAAATGTGTGTAGGTACTGCATTCATGAATTCCGACCTTCTAGGTACCACCCGGATCAAAAAGTCTGCAAGCTCACGAGATTGTCAACGCCGCCGCCGCACAGACTACCATCGGAAAAAGCTTGTTGAAGATGCCGCTTATCGAGAGCAATGCCGCGACAGTCAACAAAAGTGGCGCGAGAAAAACCCCCACTATATGAAGCGCTATTGGGCAGACCGGCGAGCCGGCGACCGTCTCAATGCAAAACAATCCCTAACGTCCGAACTAATCCGGCTCCTGAAATTAGTAAAGAACAACTCGGCTGTCGATCTTCGTTCGCTGGATGCAAGCATTTGGCTTATCTCTACAGATGGGCTCTGTGAAAAGAACAACCTTGCTTCCGCCAAAATCATCATTGTTCAAGGTATTCCACTCCCCACGGGCTAGGATCGGGTCAGTAAAGAACATCTCTTTGAACCTAGCTCGCACCCGTCATATAACTATTACTGTTCGGAGAATCCAGCATTGGGCGTTAAGGCAGTCGCCTTCCGGGTGACCACGCCAGCCAGCGGTCCGCAAGAGCAGCCGTGACTCTTACAGGCCGCCCCAGCTCCCATCGCGTGAAATCCGCGCATTCAGACGACTGACAGCCATGGAAGAAACTGGACAACAGAAGCCTTCAGGGTCGGAACAAGGTCCTGGCGCAACCCGCGTCGTGGAATACGTCCGAATGTCAACCGAGCACCAACAATACTCAACTGATAATCAACGGAAAGTCATCCAGCAATATGCCGAAGGCCGAGGAATGATCATCACGCGGACATACACGGATGCCGGCAAAAGCGGCCTTCGAATTGACGGTCGAGATGCGTTGAAAGAGTTGATTCGCGATGTGGAGAATGGCCAAGCGAATTTCAGTGCAATTCTTGTCTACGATGTCAGCCGTTGGGGACGATTCCAGGATGCCGACGAGAGCGCCTATTACGAGTACATTTGCCGACGCGCGAAGATTGATGTGCACTATTGCGCCGAGCAATTTGAGAATGATGGCAGCCCCATTTCGACAATCGTTAAGGGCGTGAAGCGGGCCATGGCCGGTGAGTACAGCCGCGAGCTTTCCGCCAAGGTCTTTATCGGGCAATGTCGCCTTATCGAACTCGGATTTCGCCAGGGCGGCTCAGCAGGGTTTGGGCTTCGTCGAATGCTGCGTGACGTGACCGGCCAACACAAGGGAGTGCTCAACCGGGGAGAACAAAAGAGCATACAGACGGACCGCGTCATTCTTGTTCCAGGGCCGCCCGAGGAAATGGAGATCGTTCGTTGGATGTACCGCATGTTCGTGGAAGAAAGAATGCTCGAATCAAGACTCGCCAAGATGTTGAACGAACGCGGCATTACCACAGATTTGGGGCGGGCCTGGACTCAAGGAACCATTCACCAGATCTTGACGAACGAGAAGTATGTTGGCAACAACATTTACAACAGAATGTCCTTCAAGCTGAAGAAGAAACGTGTTCTAAACCCGCCCGAGATGTGGATTCGTAGCGATGCGGTATTCGAGTCGATTGTGCCAGCCGAACTGTTCACGAGGGCGCAGACCATCATTCGCGAACGTAGCCGCAAATACAGCAATGACGAATTGCTCGGGCAACTTCGCGGCTTGTTGGATCGCGAAGGCCGTCTCTCTGGTCTTCTGATCGACGAGACTGACGGGATGGCTTCCAGTTCGGTCTATCGCGGCCGGTTTCGCAGCCTGATTCGGGCATACGGATTGATCGGGTACACGCCCGAACGCGATTACGAGTTCATCGAAACAAACCGTCAGCTGCGCCTGATGTATCCCAAGATCGTCGCCGATGTCATTGACAACATCCGCCATCTCGGAGGTGCTGTGAACAGTGATCCCACCACCGACTTGTTGGTGGTGAACAACGAATTCACCGCAGCTCTCGTTATCGCACGATGCCGCCAAAGAGACTCGGGGGCATTTCGATGGTTAATTCGCATGGATTCCGGTTTGAACCCAGACATCACCGTTGCAGTGCGAATGGCCGCCGACAATCAGAGCCCTCTCGACTACTATCTCCTGCCAAGTCTCGACATGACCTTTGAAAAACTCTTGCTCGCCGAGGACAATGCGGCCGGTTTAGATACGTATCGCTTTGTCACCCTTGATTTCTTTTTTGGCATGGCCCAGCGCGCACGGATACCGGGGGCCGCATGAACTCCACCGCGCCGACCGTTCAGATGATCCCCATAGAGCAAATAAATGTCCTCAATCCGCGAAGCCGGAACAAGGTCGCTTTCCAAGGCATCGTAGCCAATATTTCCAGTCTTGGTCTCAAGAAGCCCATTACCGTTGCTCGTCGGATCGAACCCACAGATGGCAAGCTATACGATCTGGTGTGCGGCCAAGGCCGCCTTGAGGCCTTCATGGCCCTCGGCCAACTGGAGATCCCTGCAATCGTGAAGGAAGCATCAAGAGAGGAATGCTTCTTAATGAGTCTCGTGGAAAACATTGCGAGGCGCCAAATTCGCCCGCTGGAGTTGCTCAGAGAGATCGACGGCCTGAAGTTGCGGGGCTATAGCACAACTGAGATTGCGAAGAAAATTGATGTTGCAAAAAGCTATGTTGTGGGAATTGTGCACCTTTTGAAAAACGGTGAAGAACGTCTTCTTCATGCCGTCGACAAAGGCCGGATACCGCTGTCGGTTGCGATGCAGATCGCGAGCGCTGACGAGGACGGCATGCAGCGAGCTCTCTGCCAGGCCTATGAAGATCAGACTCTTCGGGGCCGCAAACTGCTCACCGTTCGCCGCATCATAGAACTACGCAAAGCCAACGGCAAACGCTCAACTCCAGGTGTCCGACGTAGAAATGACGGCTTCCAGTCAGCAGAGTCGCTCATTCGTGTCTATCGTCAAGAAGCCGACCGGCAAAAGCTCTTGGTGAAGAAGTCGCAGCTGACGGAGCACCGCTTGCTGTTCATTGTGTCCGCCCTAAGAAATCTCTTCGGTGACGAGAACTTCATCACGTTGCTGCGTGCTGAAGGACTGGACTCGCTACCCGCCTACCTTGCGGAAAGGATTCAGATCACCGAAAGGAATTGATCATGGCTAAGCAAGTTTCCATCGCGTTTAATCCCCAAGGGGTTGTGGTGCCGATCACAAACATCTTGCCACTCAAGCAAGTAAAGCCTGTCATGCGGTCCAGCCAAAAGTACCAGCAAGTCCTTTCTTCTGTGCGCGAAGTCGGCATCGTTGAGCCGCTGATCGTATTCCCACACAACGGCCAGTCGGACACGTATCTATTGCTGGATGGCCACGTCCGCCTTGAGGTCCTGAAGCAGATCGGCGAAACTCATGCGCGCTGCCTAATCGCGACTGACGATGAAACGTACACATACAACCGGCGTGTAAACCGGATGGCCACAATTCAGGAACACAATATGATCCTAAAAGCGATTCGGCACGGCGTCTCGGAAGAACGGATCGCCAAAGTACTGAAAGTGGATGTCTCTGTCATCCGACAGAAGCGGGACTTGTTGAATGGTATTTGCAAGGAGGCCGTCGAGATCCTCAAGAATAAGCATGTGTCGCTAGGAGCATTCTCTTTTCTACGAAGGCTAAAACCAATGCGCCAGATCGAGGTAGCCGACCTCTTGGTGGCGACGGGAAACTTCTCGGTGCCCTACGCAAAAGCTCTGCTGGCAGCTACCCGCTCCGACATGCTTGTCGATCCTGACAAACACAAAGTGGTTGAGGGTCTGACTCCGGAACAGGTCGCGAAAATGGAAAAAGAAATGGAAGTCTTACAACGCGATTTAGGGCTGATTGAGGAATCTCATGGAAATCAGGTCCTGAATCTAGTCCTGGCGCGCGGCTACCTCGCGAAGTTGCTCGGAAATGCCCGTGTTGCACGCTACCTTGGCCAGCACCACGCAGACATCTCTCGGGAATTGCAGTCGGTCTCAGAAGGCTCTTCACTGGAGAACTGAGCCTCGGTTTAGTGCAATTGAATCGTCCGCCAGTGAATCTCATTGAAAAGGGAGGATCCAATTTGATAGTGCCGACGCTACCCAGCCGTCCTTGCTTTGGCGCGAGCGTCCACAATGCGCAGGAGATGATTCGCAAGCAGGATAATCTCGATGGCTTCGGACGGGCTATCGAGGTTCACGTCCCGGTGGGAGTGCGGATTCTTGTAAGACGCTATCGCTCCGGCAAACAGCTCCATCCGCCCTACCCTTTCGCCGCCTTCGGCGTTCATGTCTGTCAGCGGCCCCGCCTCCGGTGCAAAGGCTTCACGCATCAGTTTGACGCCGATCAGATTGTCGCCGAGCCCCGCTGCCGCCCGCACGGAAACCTCCACTGCCTTCATGGCCTGAAAAGCCGCTACGTCGAATTCACCCCGCATGAACGCACGCCAGACGGGATCGGCAATCTTCGCATGGAGAATTTCTTTGGGCAGAAGGTTGGCGACCTTGAAGCTTTTGAAATCCGCTTCGCTTTCCATCGCGCGCGCGCGGCGGCTCAGTTGCAGCCACCCGTACTGTCCATTCTCCATGTCCGGAACGATGAGCCCTTGCGCCTGGAGCCATGCCCATGCTTCCGCCAGGGCGAGATTGATTTCGTTTTCGCGCTGCCGCGGGTATGCCGGCTGACCGGATGTGGAATGTCCCCATAGTTCTCTCTGCAGATTGCCGGTATGAAACTTTGCTTCAGTTCTTTTCTTCAACAGGAAAAGAACGGTTGCCGCCAGCTCTTCGGGCGCCAGCGCCAGCAGCATCTGCACGTCTGGGATGGTTCTCGGTAATTCGTACATCCGTTCATTCCTCCCTTTCTCAACGGCGTAGTTCTGCTGCGACCACCTATGAGATGTATCTCCGAATGGGGCTATCCAACCGCGCTTAAGCGTTCCCACAGCGCCCGCTCTCGCTGATGGGGATCGTTGACCAGCACCCGCTCGTCGTCGGTCAGGTCTGCGAGAAATCCAAAACCCCGAACGCAATCGGCTGTGATCCGGTTACGGTCGATGATGATGGTACGACGCAGGAGCTGTCCCAGATCGTCCCAGTCGAAGGCCCTGCCATCCTCGAATTTCTGCATCAGACGCGCCGGATCGAAAGTATCCCGCGCCTGCCAGAGTTTCAACACGACAAGGCGGCGGATGAGCGCCTGATCGAGCGGCCGCGTGGCAAACATGCCGAGATCGTAGATGTCGCGCGCCTTATTGCGCTGATAGCAGGCGCGTATTTTCTCGGCCAGAATTTCGGGCAGCGTCAGGCATGCGATTTCCGCCGGCGCGAAAGGCAAAACCCTGAAATAGCTCTGGTACATTTGTGGTCGGCCCTCTGTCGGCAGCGTTGGCGTTTCGCGCCGACTGATCTGCAGCTTGACTGCGCTGTTACCACTCATGTTCCAGTCATGAGCATAGGTGGGATTGACGCCCCATGACAGCGTGTCTGCGGTTTCGTAGTAACCGCCGTCCGGAATAGCGAAGCGAATCCCGTGAAAGGGCTGCTCGAATGCCTCCATCATGGCGAGGATGACATCTTCGTGGTCGTGCTGCTCGATGCCGGTGAAATCCAGATCGGTCGAAAATCGCCCCTGATTTCCGACGAACATTTTTCGCAGACAGGTGCCGCCCTTGAAGGCAAGGCGGTCCAGAAGGCCGCGTTCAGAGAGAAGCTGCAGCAGGAATGTCAGCACGACCTCTTTCTCCGCGATCATGATGTCGCGAAGGCCGGATTCCGTGGCATAGCGCTGCACTTGCGGCTGCGTGATCATCCTCAGTGTTCCTTCCTGATCGCCTTGCGCCGGCCGAGCCCGGCGCTGCCGTGCAACTCCTCGCGCGGGACGTTGACGAACAAATGCCATGTTTCGTCATAACCGATAGCGTCCGGCACCTTGTGCACAGGCGCGGGACCGAGCCATGCGCTCCGGCTGCGACCGGCGAGTTGTACAAGGTGTTCGCGCACATCCGGCGGAATTTCTGCCTGGACATGATCGGCGAGCCAGCCGAAGCGTCGCACGACGGCGCCCGATCCGATCCGCTCCAGATAATCGACCGCCTTGTTCCAGTCGAACCGGCGGCTGGCCGTGGCCAGGATGATGGCAACCTCGCCTGCTCCGCCGGCCAGCGCCGGGCGGTCGATGCAGTCGATGGCTGTTTTTTCGCGGTCGGAGATCATGACATTGCGGCCAAGCACGTCCACGGGCTCGAAACCAAAGAATTTTTTCGGCGCGGGATTGACGATCCGGACCCGCGATTCACCGACCTGGCGTGCCCGCAGATGCACCGGCGTCACAAGCACGATTACGTTGCGGTGCTGCGTCGTCAGCCCGTAGTGGGCGGCCGCCGTGCCATAGCCGATGTAATAAGGGTCGGCGATATGGCTGGCGAGAGCCAGTAGATTGCTGTCGCCCAGAGCATCCGGCCCCTGTTCCGGGGGAATGACCAGATATTTCCCCCAGCTGGCCCGCTCCAGCCAGCCTTTGCGGCGCAACGACTCGATGACATGGTCGGCGGCCTTGGGGAAGCCGCCGAGAAGCTCGATAATCTCCTCCCGCGTGGCCTCCCGCCGGCCCCTCTCATTCAGGGCGAGGATGACTCGGCTTTCCTGCTGCGATAGAGAGCGGGTTGTGGGCTCCACGTCATCCTCTTTTACAAAACCCCCTTAAACAGGGGGTTTTGATGAATAGAATAGCATATTGAACGATTACCCAACCCACAGTTAAGTTACACAAAACACCCTCAAAGAGGGTGTTTTGTGAATGTTAATATCAGCTCATCCCTGCATTCTGACCCGCTCACGAGAGCAACTTGTCAGTTGGCGATTTCGGATCGGGATCTCTCGGCTTGCCAAGTGAAACAACTGCCCGCCGACTGGCGGTGCACGATCGCCTACAATGCGGCGCTCCAAGCGGCAACGGCCGCTCTGGCTGCTGCGGGCTACAGGGCTGCACGGGACAATCATCTCCTGTGCGGACGTTACCGATTGTCGCGGCGGAAGCAGCTTGTGGAGGAATACTTCGACAGCGTATCGGGAGATGAAGACTGGAGTCCCCGCTACAACATTGCCCCCACCCAGTTGATCCCCGTCATCCGCCAGCATCCCAAGGAGCCCGTCCGCGAACTCTCGCTGATCCGCTGGGGACTCATTCCGTCATGGGCAAAAGATGCGTCCGTCCCTCCGGCGTTGTAGCCTCCCGCTCTGCTACGTGCAACCCAACAACAACACGAGCTGCCCCATTTAGTTACTTTGGTTTTCGGGACTGTGCATTCCGGACCAGGCGAATCATTCTTTCCAGGCCTACGCTGTATTTATAGGCCGCTGCTCTGTCCTCTTTGGAAAGAAGCCATGAAATTATGACTCATATCACTCATAATCCAATACCCAGACTGCATGAAGCTCCCCAACCACCCCTTGCTTACCCCGGCGCAACCCCTGACGCAGACCCTGCAAAAAGGCCACCGCTCGGCCAGCCCTGGCGCTGGTCGGATCACGCTCCGTGGCGGCGCAAATCGCCAAAGCATCGGCCATCACTTAATTGAGGAATCAAACGGGGACCGATGCCGTGAGTGCTCATCATTTCGTTTGGTAAATCATGTGCCCAATCGCACAAGACGCGCAGCTCCCGCAAGACGACGAGACCCGTCGGCTGCGTGCAGCCTTTGAGGCGTGCCGCGCCGAGGAACTCGCCGCTGCCGATCAGTTGTCAAAGCCGCGTCATAGTATGCTGTATCCGGCATACACTCGACTGGTGGATGCGCTTGGGGCTGTACGGCTCAAGTGCAACGACATCAGGCTTGCGATCAGAGCACATCGTAAGGAGATGCGAGACGAAGGAAAGTAGCGGTACGAGCGCTTGACACGGTAGGCGTCTGGCGTTGGAGTCTTCAG
>PMUM01000161.1 GCA_003166855.1 Acidobacteriaceae bacterium
AACAGCGCGAACCGCTCGGCGTTATCGGGATAATCTCCGGCGGGAGTTCCGTAGAGTGCGTCTCGATCGAAGTATTGCGTATATTCGACGAAATAAATTCGAACGCCTCCCTGGCTGCCGCTGGTCACGACGGACGAGAACCGATGTTGGTCATCGAAAGGCACGGTAATACTGCGGACGACGGTTGTGGGCTCGGTGAGTTTCGTCTGGCGATAGCGCGGCAGGTAGACCGTGACCTGATGTCCCAGGGAGGCCAGGGCGCGGGGCAGGGCGCCAACGACGTCCGCGAGCCCCCCGGTCTTGGAAAAAGGAACGCCTTCGGAAGCAACGAATACGATGTTCATGAGGGAGGAACCTCCAGAAGCGCGCACGATTTTCGCGGCACACGCTATTATGAATGTGACTCGGGCCCAGAGGGTCCAGCAGGTAGGATGCCCGGACCGACTTCAAAGTCTACTTCCCGAGGAAATGGGGGTCAATGTGCCAAAGGTAGCATCTGCGCGCCGTCCGCAAACCAAGCCTAAAATGGGACAACATTTTCTGGCCAGCGAAGACCTCGCGGCGCGCGTGGTCGACACTTTGGGCGATGTGTCGCAGAGCACGGTGCTGGAAATCGGTCCCGGACGCGGGATCATGACTTCCCTGCTGGCGAGGCGGGCGCGGCTGCTGATCGCGGTGGAACTGGACCGGGTGCTGGCGGCGCAGTTGCGGTTGAAGTTTGGCATGTCGCGGAATGTGGAGATTATTGAGGCCGACGTGCTCTCGATCGACTTCGATTCCCTGTTCGGACCCAAACCGGGGCTGAGCCAGCCTGGCATCGACCTGAAGCCGCAGCCAGTGAAGGTTCTGGGCAATCTTCCTTATTACATTACGTCCGACATTTTGCTGCGGCTGTTTGAGTTCTCAAAATATTTCGACAGCATCGTAATCATGGTGCAGCGCGAGGTGGCGGACCGGATCGCTGCGGAACCGGGGGGGCGCGATTACGGAATGCTGTCGGCCACGGCGCAGTTGTACGCTCGCGTGGAGAACCTATTCACCCTGCCGCCGGGGGCGTTCGTGCCACCGCCGAAGGTCCATTCGTCTGTGCTGCGGTTGACCATCGATCCGCAGCAGGAGAAGTTGGGAGTGGCGGGGGATGGGTTCATCGATTTCCTGCGGCTGTCGTTTGGGCAGAAGCGGAAGACGCTGTGGAACAACCTGAAGGCGAAGTATGAGGGGGCGGAGTTGAAGCGGGCTCTGGCGGAGGCGAAGGTGAAGGCCACAGCGCGGGCTGAAACGCTGAGTTTGAAAGAGAGCGCGGCGGTCTATCGGTCGTTGCGCAATGCACACGCCGATTCATAGCCTGAAGCGTACAATGGCTTAGGGCGAACGCGGAGATTCGTTCAGCGGGAGAATGACCACAGGGGCTGAAGCCCGCAGGAATCGAGGCGACTAACGCGGCGCTAAAGCGCCGCTCTTCCACCGCAGCCTGGGCTCCTCCACGACGATCTCCATGCTCCACGACAGCCTCCGTTCTCTTACGAAAGCCTCGGCTGTTTTACGACAACCCTCTCACTGACAAAGGAGGGGCCATGACAACTGCTATTCTTCGGCATCCCGCAGTCGCGGGGCGCTTCTATCCGGGCGATCCTGATGACCTGCGCACCGAAGTGCGCGGTTACCTGTCACAGGCGAGGTTCATCAACCAGACTCCGGTGCGCGCCTTGGGATGCATCGCGCCGCATGCGGGGTACGTGTATTCGGGGCATGTGGCGGGGGCGGTCTTTGCTCGGGTCGAGGTGCCCAAGCGCTGCATTGTGCTGTGTCCGAACCACACCGGTGTAGGCCGCGCGCTTGCCATCATGAGCGAAGGAGCGTGGCAGACCCCGCTGGGGGATGTGCCGATCGATGGCGCGCTCGCGGGGGCTTTGAAGCAGCGGTTTCCTGCGCTGCAGGAAGATTCGACGGCGCATCGGGCGGAGCATGCGGCGGAGGTGGAGCTTCCCTTTCTGCTGCTGCGGCAGCCAGAACTTCGTTTCGTGCCCATCGCTCTGGGTACGGGACAGTTTGAGATTCTCGAACAACTTGGCAAAGCATTGGCTGACGTCATCGCGGCACAGAACGATCCCGTTCTGATTGTCGCCTCGAGCGACATGAATCATTACGAGTCGGACGCGGTCACGCGGGTGAAGGATCACCGGGCGATTGAACGGATTCTCACGCTGGATCCGCGCGGGTTGTTCGACGTGGTCACGCAGCAGGACATCAGTATGTGCGGATTTGGGCCCGCTGTGGCGATGCTCACGGCGGCCCGGCAGCTGGGGGCGAAGTCGGCCGAACTGGTGAAGTATGCGACTTCGGGGGATGTCTCGGGGGACCGGGATATGGTGGTGGGGTATGCGGGGGTCGTGGTCGTCTAATTGATTTTTTGGCCCAGTGCTCGGCTTCGCCGGGGCGGGACAGCCGAAGGCGGCTGTCCCCACATAAGCATTTTCGCGTTCCAGAAAACCCGCTAAAACCCGGTGATTCACGGGTAAGAAGCGGCACTTTCACCAGTCTTTTCTGTTTCTTCAAGTTCAATCACCCTCGCGAGTGCATAAATTTCCTGTAAGGATTTCCAGCCGGTTGGGACTACCTAAGCATTACGAACATGATCACAATTCAAAAACTCGCAAAAAGCTTCGACGCCCGTCTCGTCGTAAAAGAACTGTCATTTGAGGCACCGGATGGGGCGATTACTGGCTTGCTGGGCGCAAATGGCGCCGGCAAGACCACCACGTTGCGCATGATCTGCGGAGTCCTGCAGCCCGATTCCGGATCCATTGTGGTTGACGACACTTCGTCCGGGGACGCGCTGGACCGGCAGCGGCGCATCGGGGCACTCCTGGACCACATGGGAATTTACAGCAGGCTGACGGTTCGTGAGAATCTCGCCTACTTCGGAAGACTTCGGGGCATGCCGGCAGATTTGCTTGCGGAACGAATCGAGGCCGTGGTCTCCATTCTTGGTCTCGAAGCGATTGCCGGCCGGCGAATGCACGGATTCTCGCAAGGCGAGCGGATGAAGACCGCCTTGGGCCGGGCGCTTTTGCACTCGCCTAAAAACTTGCTGCTGGACGAACCGACGAACGGATTGGACATCCCGACGATCCGGTCGCTGCGAGATTTGCTGAGACGGCTGCGCGACTCGGGCACGTGCATTGTGTATTCGAGTCATGTGCTCGACGAAGTGCGGGCTCTGTGCGACCGGGTGGTGATCATCGCGGGCGGGAGGATCGTCGCCGAGGGTTCACCTCAGGAGCTATGCTCGCAGGCGGATACTACGTCGCTTGAGGAAGCGTTCATCGAGTTGACTGGCGCTACGAGGAGCAACTGACTATGAATCCAGCACTGACGATTGCACGGAAGGAGATCGTCGACGGGCTGCGGGACGTCCGATCGGTGATGGCGTCGCTGTTCTATGCCCTGATGGGTCCGGCGGTGGTCGGACTGGTTTCGATGGCGACACGCGCCAATGCTAAGCCGGAGTCGGAGACGGCCGTTCTGACAGGAATGATGGCGATCTTCACCCTGGTCTCGGCGTTTGTCGGCGGGATGAACATTGCCATGGACACGGTTGCGGGGGAGAGAGAACGGCGGTCGCTGCTGCCTTTGCTGCTCAATCCGGTTTCCAGACGAAACGTGGTGTTGGGGAAATGGCTGGCGGTCAGCTATTTTGCAATGGCCGGCCTCGTCGTGGACGTGGTCGGGTTTGCCGTGGTCTTCGCGACGGCGGGCACTCACATCTCCGCGGGGCCCGGTAGATTGCTGCCTGGCGCCTTGGGACTCGTTTCCCTCCCGTTTCTTGCCGCGTCGATACAATTGTTGATCTCAACCGTGTCGCGCGGGGTAAAGGAGGCGCAAACTTATCTCTCGTTGATTGTCTTCCTCCCGATGGGGATCGGAATGTTCCTGGTGTTCAGTCCTGCAGCGAAACGGGCATGGTGCAACTTCCTGCCTCTCGTGGGACAGCAGTTGCAGTTGGAAGCGCTGGTGAACGGGCAAGGAATTTCGCTCTTTGAGCCCGTTGTGCTGGGATGCCTGACGGTGGCCCTGGCAATCGGGATCCTGCTGGCTACCGCGAACAGGTTACAGCGCGATGAGATCATTTACGGGAACTGACGCAGCGATGGTGGAGATTGGATCAACCGCCATCACGGACCGGGCAAGCTTGGACCGAGCCATACTGGAGCAGCATTTCGAACGCATTCTCGCGGCCAATGGCCCCGCACTCTCGCGCCTGGCCGCGAGCTATACCAATACCCTGAGTGACCGGGATGATCTGTTGCAGGAAATCGCATTCGCCATCTGGCAGGCCTTGCCCCGGTTTCGCGGCGAGAGTTCGGAGCGCACGTTCGCTTTTAGAATTGCGCACAACCGCGGCATCACTTATTTGACGCGGGCGCGAGCGCAAGCCGGCGGGTCGATTGACGAAGAAGAGATTGCAGTGCACGATCCCGCGCCCGGACCGGAGTCGGATCTCGCGCAGCGGCAAAGAGCCGGCAAGCTGAGGCAAGCGGTGCATCGCCTGCCCGTCGCCTACCGTCAGGTGATCATGCTGACGCTTGAGGGCTTGGGATACAAAGAGATTTCAGAAGTACTGGGGATTTCAGAGAGTAATGTAGGGGTTCGTTTGAGTCGGGCGCGTCAACTTCTGCACGATTTGTTGGAGAACCGGAAATGAACACCGATGTCGAACTGGAGATCTGGCGGGAGCAGTGGCAGAGGGATACAGCGGTCCCTGTGAACTTGCGCAGGAGTGTGGAGCGGCAGTCGCGACTGATGAAGATCGGGTTGCTCGCCGACACACTGGTGACGATCGTGATGGGCGGCGGTGCGACGGCGCTGGCCTTTCTTTCCTCGGAACCGGGTGTTGGTTTGGTCGCTATTGCGACGTGGCTGTTCCTGACTGCGGCATGGGTATTTGTGCTAACGGTGAACCGTGGGCTCTGGGCGCCATCGGCGCTGGACACCGCCACTTTTGTGGAGCTTTCAGTGCGGCGCTGCCAGAGTGCGCTGACTACGATTTGGTTCGCAGGTGCCCTCTTTCTGTGTGAAGTCGCGTTCGGTCTGGGGTGGGGGTACAAACATTCCGTTCAGGGGCAAGAGCGACTGGGGAATTGGCTATGGTTCAGTTCGCTGCGGATTGACATTGTGTGGATGTGCACCGTGGCATTCTTCGGAGCGATGGCATGGTATCGGGGGAAAAAACGAGCAGAGTTGACGAGCCTGCTGAAACTGCGCGAAGAAATGGCTGCGCAAAGCGCGACCTAGAGTCACCTGCCTGGCGGTTCCAAAGCAAACAGGGCGGCCCTTTAGGCCGCCCTGCCTCTTTCACGCTGACTAACCTAGTGATGCGAGCCGGTCGAAGAATGTCCGGACGATGACGAGCTATGACCCGCTGACGGAGATGACATGCTGGTGCTGTGTTGAGGCTCGCTGAAGGCCGAAGACGGCCTAGGCGAACTGGTGGAGAACTGCGGCGCAGGCCGCACCTCCACGAATCCGGACTTGGCAACCTGGCTATTCAGGTGGTTGAGATTGCCAACTGAGCCTCGCGGAATCCCCATGCCCGCCGAACCGGCACTGACCAGGACGCGCGATGGCGGCATTGGTGAAACCGATCCACCCCTCCCGATTGCAACGGTCTTCACGGTTCCGGTTACAGGCGCAACGAGTGGGTGAAAATTGACGGGCAGCGTCCCGGCATAATGCGGAACGGTGACCCAGGAGTTCCAGCCGCCGGGCTGCCACATCCAGCCCATTCCAGGGAGCATCATCCAGCTTCCGTAGCGGTACGGCATCCATCCCCAGGGATACGCGGAGGCAAACATGTAGCCGTAGCCGGGATACCAGGACCAGGCTCCGTCCATGAACGGATTCCATCCGACGCCGGTGAAGTAGGGCTGCCACATCATTCCGTAGCCCGGGATGTTGCTGTAGGAGCCGTAGTAGTTCATGTCGCTCACGCCATAACCGTACGGCGAGGAGTTATTCTTCGCGTATTGATCGTGATAGGCGGTGGCTTCTTTGTCCCAGGAATCGAGCGGGGCTTCTTCGACGTTGTTGGCGAGCGTGAACTTGTCGTTGTTCGCTGCGTCGAAGGTGGCCGTTTTCTTTTTCGCGACCACGACTTTCCCGGCTGGGCCTTCGACGTCGAGATCGCCTTTGAAGACGGCCAAGCTGGCAACCTCGGTCGAGGTATCGACCCGGAAGTGCGCGGCGTGGTCGAGCGAGATTTTCTCTCGGGAGAAATTGAGAGTGAACTGGTCTTTGCCCAGCCAGTTGACGTAGGCCATGCCCTCGACCAGATTAACGACCGAGATGCGCTGGCCAGAGTCACTCAGGCCGAGGGTGCTGAATTCTACCGTCGTGTTCGGAGTGAGGCGCAGCGAGCTGCCATCTTCGAACTCGATTTCGGCGCGTCCGCGGTCATGCGTCCTCACCTGCGCCCCTTGTGTAATGGGGAGGTTGAGGAACGCGTTCTCAAATCCCATGCCAGTGTTCTTGTCGATCTGAACCGAACCTTGTACGTCGCTCAGGCGCACGATGCGCGCCTGCGAGGCGGCCAGAGCGGGCAGCGCGAGAAGCGCGCAGGCAGCGGCCGTCAGAACAACAACGCTGAATCTGGAAACGGAGAGATTGGCCATAGCAACCCCCGGAAGGCGTTCTTCGGCTATTAGAACACGATTCCGGGGCGGAAGTTGTAAAACTTGGGTCACCTTAATATTGGCCGATCGTACAGGGGTCGATGCGGACGACGTCCAGTTTGCTGGACCCCAAAACCGCTCAAATAAGGGTAATCGACAGCTTGGTCACCGACGCCGGGGCAAAGGTATAGCGAACCGTTGCCCCCGATGCGGGGACCTTTTGGGTGACGGCAGAGACGGCGTCTGGATGCTCGAAGGTGTTGTGGGCGTGAATGTCGGAATTAGTGAGGACGACCGCCTCGACCGATGAAAGCGATCCCCCGCGAAGAGCAATTTCGGCCTCTCGGTGCTCGGTAGTGTGGGGGTTCACCACCGTTAACGTCAGAGTCTTGTCCTTTAGCGACGCAGATCCGTTGAGTCCCCAGAACGTTGCGGGATGGCTATCGCGCTGGTAGCTGACTTGCGGCGCGCTGAATTCGGCGCGGACAGCGGTGGCTCCCTGATGAGACTGGTACATATCGAAAACCAAGAAGTTTGGGGTCACGATGAACTTGTCTTCATGGGACAGGAACAGCGAGTTGAGGCAGTTGATGAGTTGTGCGCAGGCCCCGATCCCCATCTTCTCCGCGTGGCGATTAAAAATGTCCAGAGTCTGAGCGGTCAGCAGGGCGTCGCGAAGAGTGATCTGCTGGCCGAGGCTGTGTGAGGAATCGACCTCACTGCCGGGCTTGTACCAGGTGCCGTATTCGTCGACGACCAGCTTGATGTGGTGGTCGGGATCATACTGGCCGAGAACGTCCCAGTTGGAGAGCATGATCTTTTCGATCTTGCCGCCCTCGCGGAAGACTTCGTACCAGTCCTGCTGATCAAACTGCAGAGCGTCGCCTTTGGCGGCATCCCAGTCGTGAGTTTTGCCGCGGGCCAAGTCCCAGGTGTAGTGATGAATCGACCATCCGTAAACGGTCTTGGGATTGATGGCGCGCTTGCCGGCGAAAGCAGAAAGGCAGAACTGCTCGGTCCAATCGAGATCGTCGCTGCCGGGTCCGACGGCGATGAATTGCAAAGGCGCGCCGTAGGCGGGAGTCCAGGTGGTGAACTTGCGAAATTCCTCGCTATATTCCGCGGGCGTGAGGTTACCACCACAGCCCCAGGCTTCGTTTCCGATGCCCCAGTACTTCACATTGTAGGGTTCGCGAGAGCCGTCGTCGGCACGCATGCGGCCGAGAGAACTTTTTTCAGCAGGGGCGTTGCAGTACTCGATCCAGTGATCGAACGCCAAGGGAGACAGGCTGCGAACGTTGGCGGCGAAGTAGGGCTCCGCACCCGTCAGCCGACAAAAGCGCATGAATTCGGGAGTGCCGAAAGCGTTGGGCTCGCCTCTCCAGAACCCTCCCCGCTCCGGACGTTTGGCGACGGGGCCTATTCCGTCAGTCCAGTCGTAGCTATCGGCGAAGCAGCCTCCGGGCCAGCGGGCCATCGGGGCCTTAATCTGGCGGAGCTTTTCGATGACCGTTTTGCGGATGCCTCCGGTGTTGGGAATTTTTGAATTTTCTCCGACCCAGATGCCATCGTAGACGACGGCGCCCAGCATCTCGGTGAAGTGTCCGTAGACCGCGGGCGAGATGGTGCCGAGCGGTTCGTCGAGAAGGACCTCGATGCGCGAGTCTGCCGCCGCCGCGAACAGAGCCTTGCGACTCAGAGCCAGGGAGGCGCTTAGCGCCACTGCACCCTTCAAGAGCGTTCGCCTTTGCATCGCAGTTCTCTCCTTGAGTAGCGTCTGGATTAATGTGTGGCTGGTGCGGCGTTGCCCATATCCATGATCCGCTGGGCGCGGGCCCGGACCACGTTCATGACGGAGGCATCGTCATGAATCTCCTGCAGGACGGGTCTTACGGCTTGCAGTTCGATGAGGTCCCCTCGCCGAGTCTCATCTTCCATTCGCTTCAACTCGTCGTCGAGAGCGAGCTTCTGGTAGCGGCGGTCGTGGGCGAGACGGCGTCCGAACTCCAGCGTGGCAGAAACGCTCTGAAACAAAGTCGTCAGCTGCTGGACGGCGGGCAATTGAGAGAAATTGTAAGCCGCGCTGGATTCGCGCTGCCCGTCTTTGTAGATCAGTTTCTTGGCTCCGGTGAACGCCAGTTTCCGATTGCCGGAGTCGATCTTGCCAGAAAAATAGTGGGTTTGGGCGGCGAGGTCGAAAATCCGGGCGCGGATTGCATCCGTGAACGTGAATTCGGCCTGGTAGGTTTCGCGGTCCTCGGACTCATCCGAGATTCTTGCCAGACATTCGTAATGGGCACGGCCGTCGGATTGTACGGTGATGGAATAACGCTCGGGGTCCGAGTTTGGAAAGTCGAGTGAGAAGGTGATGGTGGCGGGATCGGCGGCGCGAGCGGGGAGACCACACAGCAGCACGAGGCACGCGACTGCAAGGGTCGGGAACGAAAGGTCGAACCGCCGCTTGCATTCCATGCGATGGGAACTGGGCTCTCCGGTTGCGATCGTCAGCATCAGATTCTTACTGGTCGTGGAAGTGGCCACAAACTGCAACCACGCAATTATGCCAAAAACGGGTGCGAATTGGATTCTATCGGGCCGCGACGCGCTGCCGGCTGAGAGTCCCCGCAGTGTGCAGATGGCAGATGGCGATAGCCAGCGCGTCGGAAGCGTCCATGGACTCGGGCGGTTCGGCCAGCTCAAGCAGCCGCGTGACCATGTGCTGGACTTGCTGCTTCTCGGCGCGGCCATAGCCGACGACCGACGACTTGATCGTGAGTGGAGAATATTCGGCGACTTCCAGCCCCGCAGTGGAGGCGGAGAGCATGGCAACTCCGCGAACCTGGCCTAGCTTCAACGCGGACTTCACGTTGAGGGCATAGAAGACATCTTCAATCGCGACTTCATCGGGCTGGTGCCGGACAATAATCTCGCCGAGTTGCGTGAAGATGCGGGACAAGCGCTTTGGCAGGACTTCCCGCGGAGAGAGCTTGATGGCGCCGCAAGTCAGGCAGCAGAGCTTTCCGCGCGAGTCCATCTCGACTACGCCATAACCGGTGTACTCTCCACCACAATCGATGCCCAGGACTCGCATGTGCAAGCAGTTTATCGCGGAATGATGATCCGTCCTAGTGGCGAACTGGTACGGACGCCGCGGCGCTCACCAGGCCCAGGCGTAGGCATCGACGCGAGGATCGGCTCCGGCGCTGAGCACGCCGGTGTTGGCGTCAACAACGATTCCCGCATTCGAACCTTGCGACCATGGGGGTACGACGCGGAGTTTGTGGCCGCGGGCAATGAGCGCCTGCCGCGTTGCTTCGGGGATGCGCGACTCGACCGCCATGTCTCCGGGATACATCGTGTGGGGGAAGGGCGAGGCCGGAAACGCACGCGACGACCAGCGTGCGGCCTCGATGGCCTGCTGGATGTTCATGCCGAAGTCGATCATGTTGATCAAGGTCTGCATAGTGCGCATGACCTGGTCGTCGGCGCCAGGACTGCCCATGATCGCGTAGGGCTGACCGTCTTTCATGACCAACGTGCTTTGCAGTGTGCTGCGCGGGCGCTTGCCGGGTTCAAGCGCGTTAGCTTCGCCGCGCTTGAGAGAGTAATAGTCGCCGCGGCAATTGAAGATGATGCCGGTATTTCCCATGACCACGCCGGTCCCAAACAGGCTGTGCAGGCTGGGCTCGAAGCTCACCATGTTGCGATCCTTGTCCACGACCGCGATGTAGCTGGTATCGCCGTCATGGCTAGCATCGCCGTCAAGGACCTCCTGCACTGGGCGATCTAGCGGGGACGTGTCCGCCGTGAATTTCTCTGGCGAACCGGGGCGCAGTTCGAGCGAGGCTTTCGCGGGGTCGATGAGCTTTCTGCGCTCGCGAGCGTAGTCTTTCGAGAGCAGGCCATCGTAGGGGATCTTGATGAAGTCCATGTCGCCGAGATATTTTTCGCGATCGGCCATGGCGAGTTTTACGGCTTCAACGTTGGTGTGCAGAAAGTCTGGGCTATTGTGGCCCAGGGCCTTGAGGTCGTAGCCCTCGAGAATGTTGAGGGTGATGAGTTCGGTTGGTCCCTGGCTGGCTGACGGATTTTTGTAGATCTGATAGCCGCGGTAGTTGATCGAAACCGGGGTCTCGACTTCGGCGGTGTATTCAGCGAAGTCTTCGTAGCGGAAGAGGCCGCCATTGGCCTCGGAGAAAGCGGCGAGTTCCCTGGCGATATCGCCTTTGTAGAAGCGGTCGCGCGCGGCTTTGAGCGCTTCGTGCCTGCCTTTGGACAGATTCGCCTTTTCGGCCTCGACCAATTTCTTGAGAGTGCGCGCCAGGTCCGGGTTCTTGAGAATCTCGCCGGCCTTCGGCGGACGGCCGTTCGGCAGATAGATTTTGACCGTGGTGGGATATTTGAGAATTTTCTTCGACTCGGCGATGTAGGAGGCGCCGTATTCGCTCAGCGGGAAGCCGTTTTCGGCGAGGTCGATCGCCGGTTGCAGAACCTGCGCAAAACTCATCGTGCCCCAACGATCGAGCAGGGTGTACCAGGCGTCCACCACGCCGGGGAGGCCGCCGGAGAGCAAGCCGTCGCTCTCGGGAATTCTCCCACCGTTGTTTTTCTCGTACCACTCGATGGTCGCGAGCTTGGGTGCGCGGGGCTCGGCGTTGATGGAGTAGACCTTCTTGTCATGAGCGTTGTAGAGGAGAATGACGGCGTCGCTGCCCATGCCGTTGAGCGAGAAGTCGGTGACTGCCAGCGCGGCCTGGCCTCCGACGGCGGCGTCGGAGGCGTTTCCGCCCATGGCAAGAATTTGGCGGGCGGCTTCGGTGGCCTCGGCTTTCATGGAAGCGACGGCGGCGTGGCGTCCGCGAATCACCGGGCGCATGGTCTGGGCGGAGTCATCGGTCTGCGCGAGGGCGAGAGCGCCTAAGAAAAGGAATACCGTTAGTGTCTTTACTGCTAGCGATGATCTTTTCGACATCGGTTTCTGCCACCTCTTGGCATTGAATTCCGTGGAATCCCACCTTTCGCAAAGAGCGCGAAAGGTGGGGCACCCGCAGTTTCTTGGTATCAAAAGCAAAGTCAAAACCTGGGCGGACAGGAGTGTCCGCCCCACACGAGTTTGCCCCATACTGGCCTTCCATACTCCGACCTAACAGCATTTTGGGCGGCGGGTTTTCGCCTCTTCGAATTCTTGGCGGAAGGCGGCGTAGGCTGCGGGCGACGACGCCATCCGCTTTCGGTAGAGAAAACGATCATAAGCCGCTTCGTCGAAAATCTCGCGAAGGATCGCTAGCAGCGTTCGAAGTACCTTTAAGATCCGGTTCATCCTCTCTCCTCCACCAGTCGCGTCATCACGAACGGCGATTCTTTCACGCGCGCTTCTTCGCTGCCACTGAGAACGCCGATCCACTGCCGCACGGACTCGATCAGCACTGACGCGACCATCACGACAAGAACTGCGGTCACGGCGGCATCCAGGCGGTTGTTAAAGATCAGGCGCGCGGTCGCCGTGGTGGCAGGACCTGTTGCCAGAACATGCGCCTGCGCCAGAAAGCCGACTCGCGGATTGGGATCGAAGATCTTGTGCCATGACGCGGTGAAGGTAACTGCAACCAGCCATGCCAGCGGCACGAGTGTGACTGCGGCGTAGCGTGCGCGGTGCATCTTGATAATGATTGTTGTGGCTACACACAGAGCCACGGTGGCCAGCAACTGGTTGGCGATGCCAAACAGCGGCCACAGCGAATTGATGCCGCCCAGCGGATCCTTCACTCCCTGCCACAAGAAGAATCCCCATGAGCTGACAATCAGGGCGCTCGTGGCCAGAATTGACGGGTACCAACTGGTCCGTCCCAGCGGTTTGTAGATATGCCCCAGCGCATCTTGAATCATGAAGCGGGCCACGCGCGTACCGGCGTCGAGAATCGTCAAAATGAATAACGCCTCAAACATAACGGCAAAGTGATACCAGAGGGCCATCACGGTCGCCCCGCCCAAGCTCTGCGAGAAGATGTGGGCCATGCCTACGGCGAAGGCGGGCGCGCCACCAGTGCGGTTGAACAAAGTCTGCTCGCCGACAGCGTGAGCCAGCGCTTGCATGTCCGAGGCCGTGACCGGGAATCCCCAACTGGAGATCGTCGCCGTGGCGGCGGTAGCGGTTTGTCCGACTACGCCGGCGGGGCTGTTAATCGCGAAGTAAATACCAGGCTGAAGCACGCAGGCGGCAATGATCGCCATGATCGCGACCGCGGATTCGGCCATCATGGCGCCGTAGCCGACCATTCGGGCTTCGGTCTCGCGCGCGATAAGTTTGGGAGTGGTTCCGCTGGAGATGAGTGCATGAAATCCGCTGATGGCGCCGCAGGCGATGGTGATGAATGCGAAGGGAAAGATTTTTCCTGCGAAGACTGGGCCGGTGCCGTCCACAAAGCGAGTCAGCGCGGGCATATGCAGCGTCGGATGCAACACGACGATGCCGATGCCCAGAAGCGCGATCGTTCCAAGCTTTACGAATGTGCTGAGGTAGTCGCGCGGCGCCAGCAGCAACCACACGGGGAGGGCCGAAGCGGCGAACCCGTACACAATGATTAGTTTCGCAAGGGTGGTCCCCTGCAACGTGAAGGCTTGCGCCATGGCGGGATTCAGCGAAGCCCAGCGTCCGCCCCAGATCGCTAGCAGTACGAGGATGAACCCGAGGACCGAGACTTCGAGCACCTTGCCGGGGCGAATGCGCCGAAGGTAGAGGCCCATCAGCAGGGCGATGGGGATCGTCATCGCAATCGTGAACGTTCCCCAGGGACTGTCTTTGAGCGCGTTGACGACGATCAGCGCGGCCACTCCGAGCAGGATCACGAGAATCGCGATGACTGCGGTATATGCGACAAATCCGCCCACCCGGCCAATTTCTTCTTTCGCCATTTCGGTGAGCGACTTGCCATCGCGGCGCACGGAGAAAAGCAGGATCACGAAATCCTGCACGCATCCGGCGAAAACGGCACCGGCCAGCACCCACAGGGTTCCGGGAAGGTAGCCGAACTGCGCGGCCAGAACAGGACCGACCAGAGGGCCTGGCCCTGCGATCGCGGCAAAGTGGTGACCAAAGACAACCCACTTGTTGGTGACCAGAAAGTCGCGTCCGTTTTCCAGGCGCTCGGCAGGAGTGGCGCGCAGGGCATCGAGGGCAAGAATTTTCGCCGCAATGAACTTGCTGTAGAAACGGTATCCGAGGGCGTAGCAGCAGGTGGCAGCCACAACCAACCAGAGCGCGTTAATCGGTTCGCCGCGGTGCAAGGCGATCACGGCAACGGCGGCGGCGCCGAGCAGTCCCACTGTCACCCACGCAAAGATCGACACAGCCTTATTCATGTCCGTCGAGCATTGTGTCGAATCCTGCGCAGAAGCGCAATGCCCATGTAACCGGCGCGGATGGCTTTGCCTGAACGATTTTCTGCGGGCTGTTTGACTTTGGAGTGAGTCGATTTAATGTTAATCTATCTCTTCCGACCGATGCTCACCCTTGCGTTTAGGGCCATTTCGTCGCCCCTGGGCCCGGGGTGCATCCGGAGGACTTTATCCTGAACTCATACACAAAGGGGAGCAAACGATGAAGATTGGCATGTTGACCGGCGGGGGCGATTGCCCGGGATTGAACGCGGTCATCCGCGCCGTGGTGCGCAAGGGCGTGTTTCACTATCACGATGAATTCGAGGGTTTCCTGGAGGGCTGGCGCGGCCTGGTCGAAGACAAGAGTATGGTGCTTAACCTGGATGCAGTGGGCGGCATTCTGCCTCGCGGTGGAACCATTCTGCGCACGTCGCGCACCAATCCGTCGAAGCGTCCAGATGGCATTGAGCGATGTGCGGCCACGATTGAGAAGCACAAGATCGACGCACTGGTTGCCATCGGCGGCGACGATACATTGTCGGTGGCCCAGAAGCTCCACGAACATGGAGTCAAAGTGGTCGGAGTGCCTAAGACGATCGACAACGATCTGGGGGGAACAGACTACACTTTTGGATTCGATACCGCGTGCAATATCGTGTGCGAAGCGATTGACCGCATCCACACGACGGCGGAGGCCCACAACCGCGTGATGGTCGTGGAGGTCATGGGACGGGACGCGGGCTGGATTGCCCTGTACAGCGGCGTTGCGGGCGGCGCCGATGTGATTCTGATCCCCGAGCGGCCCTTCGACGTGGATAAGGTTGCCGAATCGATTCGTCAGCGCCACGAGCGGGGACGCTACTTCTCCATCATTGTCGTGGCCGAGGGCGCGAAATTTTCGTCAGACGGGTCAGGAGCGCCCATCCTGCAGGACATGGGCAAGGACGAATTTGGTCACGCGAAGCTGGGCGGCATTGCAAACATTCTGGCACGCGAGATTGAGAAGCGTACGGGCTTCGAAACGCGGGCAGTGGTGTTGGGTCACATTCAGCGCGGAGGCTCCCCCAGCGCGTTCGACCGTGTGCTGGCGACGCGGTATGGACTGGGCGCGATCGATATGGTTCATCGCGGTGAGTTTGGCTGCATGGCGGCACTGAGGTCGAACAAGATCGTGTCGATTCCGCTCAAAGAAGCCATCGCCAAGAACCGGGTGGTCGACAACGAAATGATTCAGATCGTCGACGGCCTGTTCGAAGAGACTGGCGTGAAGGAAGCGGCGGGCCATTAGCACTCCCGCAGTGGATGAGAAGTGGTCTGCCCCTCACCGGTTAGATCCGCATGAACGAAATCTACCGACACCTGGCGCCATGGTTGCTGACGATTACAGAGGCAATCATGGTGCTGGCGGCAGTCTGGCTCTCACTGCGTACGCGGGAGAGTGGGTCGTTCTTCGATCGAACTGAAGGGTTTTTCGGACGACTGGCGCGCCGACGCGCCCTGGCCGTTTGTTTTGTCGCCATCCTGGCGCTCAGCATTCGGGCGCTCTTGATTCCGCTGCTCGGGATTCCTCTTCCTGACTGGAACGACGAGTACAGCCATCTACTTGCCGCCAACACATTCGCATCGGGGCATCTGACCAATCCTACTCACCCGATGTGGATCCACTTCGAGAGTTTTCAGATTATCCAGCACCCAACTTATATGACGATGTATGCCCCCGGGCAGGGTCTGGTGATGGCGGCAGGACTGGCGCTCGGCGGCCATCCGTGGATCGGAGTGTGGTTGATGACTGCTGCGCTGTGCGCCACGCTCTGCTGGATGCTGCAAGGGTGGTTTCCGCCCACCTGGGCACTCTTCGGTGGAATTCTCTCCGTCTTGCGCTTCGCGACCTTCAGCTACTGGATGAATAGCTACTGGTGCCCGGCCCTGGCAGCGACCGGAGGCGCTCTGGTGTTGGGCGCAATTCCCAGATTGCGCAACCACCCGCGTGTGCGGGAGGGTATTTTGCTCGCCGTGGGTCTCGCTATGATGGCGAACAGCCGGCCCTACGAAGGATTCGTCTTCAGCATCGCGGTCGCTGCTGGGCTTCTCGTGTGGCTGAAAGGCCGAAGGCTGCCGCCTTGGCCGCGGCTGTTATGGCGGATGTTTCTGCCCGCAGCGTGCGTTCTTATCGTCGCAGCCGCGGCCACCGGTTACTACTACTGGCGCGTGACAGGTAGTCCGTTACGCATGACGTATGCGGTGAACCGCGAGACCTACGCCGTCGTTCCCTACTTTCTGTTTTTCTCAAAGCGAGCAGTTCCCGAGTATCATCACGCGGTGATGCGCGACTACTATGCCGGTTGGGAAGTGCAGCAGTTCAACGAAGCGCACACTCTGGTTGGTTTCGTGCGCAGGACAGGCGACAAGATTCTTCAGCTCTGGCGGTTCTATCTGGGACCAGCTTTCTCACTGCCTCTGATTGCGTTTCCCTGGATCCTCCGGGACCGTCGCATGCGCCTCGCGCTCGTTGCCGGCCTTGTCTTTTGCCTGGGGTGGCTGGTGGAGACGTGGACGTTCCCCCACTATGTTGCACCTGCCACGGGGTTGGTGTATCTGGTGCTCGTGCAGTGCATGCGGCACCTGCGACTGTGGCGCCACAAGGGCGCGGCGGCAGGGATATTCCTGGTGCGAAGCGTCCCGGCAGTGTGCGTGGGAATGATATTTCTACGCCTCGCCGGAATCGTCACACACGCTCCGCTCGAACCTATGTGGCCGTTGGGCAACCGGGATCGTGTGCGCATTGTGGAGAGACTGAGCGCCATTCCCGGGCCACACCTTGTTATTGTGCGCTATGGGCCGGATCACAACGTGGATCGCGATTGGATCTATAACGCTCCCGATATCGATCGATCACGCATCGTCTGGGCCCGCGATATGGGAACCGAACAGAACCTCGAACTATTGCGCTATTTCCACGATCGCCATGCCTGGCTGATGTCAGGCGATGAATCGCCGCCGAAGCTTGAACCGTATCCCGTGAACTGAGGTTCATCTGACGTC
>PMUM01000107.1 GCA_003166855.1 Acidobacteriaceae bacterium
CTCACCAGCATGATGTTCATGAGTCCCACGCCGCCAATCCCAAGAGTCAGGGTCCCAATAAAGGCAAGCATCACCTGCAGCGCCATGGTAATGATGCGAAATTGCGAAAGCTGCTCCATCATGCTGAAAACGAACAGAGCCCGCTTATCTTCGACGCAGAAATTGTGTTGTGCCGCCAGCGTATTACGAACCGACTTCTCGACGCCTCCGTAGTTGTAGCCCAGAAAATCCAACCAGATCATGTCGATGTAGTACGTACTGCGGAAGTCGCTCATGGTGGCAAAGGGAATGTAGACGACGCGGTTGATACTGTTCTCGGTGCCTTCCTGGGGTCTGGGCTTAAGTACACCGATGACTTCGTAAGGAATGCCGTTGATACGAATCTTCTCGCCCAACGGGAAACGGCCGGAAAATAGCTTTTCCCTGGATTCCGAGCCCAGCACACAGACACGCGCGCGCATCTGCAAATCTTCGGCACTGTAGAAACGGCCGAGCCCGAGTTGCAGGTTCTGAATTTCCTGGAGATTGGGATTCCCGCCATGAACGGTCCAAGTATACGAACGCCCTTCGTAGCTGACGGGCGCATCGTACATCGATTCGGGAGTGATACGGGTCACTTCCGGCACATTCACCACAACGCGATCAATGTCATCCGTGGTCAACCGGATACTGGCACCGGCCTTGTTTCCTCCGGCCTGCATGGACGTGCGCCCGCCCGCGATGCCCATCGCCGCCATGCTGGCATAGCTCCTGAATATGTTGACGATGGCCGTGGAGAAACCCGTGCCGTAGGCCAGCAACAGCACGACTGTCGCGATGCCCCATGCCATACCCAGCATGGTGAGCGCAGTTCGCTGACGGTTGTACCGGAGTGATCGATACGCTTCCGAGAGCACATCTTTCGCCTGGATCATTGGTTACTCCTGACGAAGGGCCTCCACGGGCTGGAGCAAGGCCGCCCGCCGCGCGGGATAAAGTCCCGCGATAATGCCAGCCAACGCAAGACTACCCATGGCGAGCAGGGCGGTTGCCGGGTAAATGTGAGGCAATTCGAATCCGTTGATTGGAGGCACAAGTCCGAATAGCTTGGTCGCCGTGTAGGCTGCGCCCACGCCAATCGCGCCGCTGATTCCGGTAAGCATCAGCCCTTCTAAAAAGAACTGGAACAAGATGTTCCGTCTGGTAGCGCCCAAAGCCTTGCGCAGCCCGATCTCACGCGTGCGCTCGGTTACCGATACCAGCATGATGTTGATCACTCCGATTGCTCCCAGACCGAGTGTGACCAGACCGACGGCTCCCAGGAACGTATCCATGGCGTCGGAGATCTTGCCGACCATCTCGGCCGTGGCGATCGAGTCCCAATCGTCAAAGGCATCCGGCGTCTCGGGATCAAAGCCGTGGTTTCTGGCGACGATACTCCGCACAGCCTTCTTGGCTTGGGCGTGCTGTTCCCGCGTGATCGGCTGGTAGGCTACATACTTGATGGCTTTCTCGTTGCCTGCTCCCTGCATTGGGAAATAGACAGACATGGTGGTATAGGGCATGATCAGGCGCATGTTCTCGCCATTGTTGTTTCCGTGACCGACCTTCTGCATCGTCCCAACCACCTCGAACGCAACGCTATTGATAAGGATCGTGCTTCCTACCGCTGGCCGGCCGGGGAACAGTATGCGCACAAATTCGCTTCCGATTATGCAGACATTGTGGCGCTCGCGTTCGTCGTTCCAATTCAAAGAGCGCCCCTGGTCTACCGGCTGGTAGCGAATGCCAGAGAACTGCGGCTCGGCGCCATCCACGTAGCCGTTGCTGCTGCCAAACTCGCTCACCAGCCGAAGGTCGCCGCGGTAGATGACCGGAGTGGCATTCCGAACAAACCGCGAGCTGCGAATATCCAAATAGTCCTGGTAGTTCAGGTAATACTGCCGAGACGAAAGCTGGCTGCCGCCCACCGCCGGAACCCGTCCGTTGTAAATCTGCATGAAGTCTTCGCCGAAGCTCGCCAAATTCCTGGCGGTTCCTGCGCGGAAACCTTCTCCCAATCCAACCAGGAGCAGCAGCGATCCCACTCCCCAGGCNNNGCAAATCGCTTCATAACCGAAGTTACGAACATTAGACCAACGAAGTTCCTGTTTCCTTCGATGTTCGCGCCGGATCGTGTCGTTTCTGCATGCTTTGAGCCTGATCACGGCAATGCGCGCGCTTTATGAGTATCGTCTCCCGGCGCACGACTCGCATTAAAAGCGTTACTCTCGCACCAGTCAGTAGCTATGACGGCAGATACATGGCTGAATGACACAAATCACTGGAAGAGCTAGGTTCGCTTTGGCGTAGTTGAAGTGACATCGAATTCACTCATAACCTGTCCCGGACTCAGCGGTCACAACTACTTGTGATTCTGGTCACATTCCGCGCTCGGACCCGCGCCTAGACTTTTTTGTTGTGGCAGTTTGGGCCACGTGAGCCCTAGGAGAAGAAGAAATGCGTGTAATGAAATTCATCAGTCTTGCCGTCATTCTGGTGGTGATCTCAACATTTGCTGTGGCACAGGCGGCCCCGGCGCAGACTGCTCCCACCGTGAAGCATGTTCCGATCACCAATGCCGCGTCGAACTCGGGCATAGAGATGTTCAACAGTTATTGCGCCGTTTGCCACGGAAAAGACGGCAAGGGCAGCGGGCCGGCAGCCTCGGCCATGAAGACTCCGCCGACCGATCTGACGCTTCTGGCGAAGAAGGACGGGGGAAAGTATCCAGCGTCGCACGTTGCGGCCGTGATCAGAGGACAGGCTACGACACCGTCGCATGGCAGCCAGGACATGCCAGTGTGGGGACCACTTTTCTCGAGCATTAGCCAGGGCCACGAAGGCCAGGTGCAGCAGAGAATCACCAATCTGGTCACGTATATCGAGAGCCTACAGGCGAAGTAGGCTGCGCCGGTTCGCGACAGATCTTATGGCTCCGGGGCGCGGAGGTAGCGCTCCGGGGTCTGGCCATCTGATGTTGACGGGCTTGATCGAGCTGCAACGTCTGACGGCGGGTGCATAGATCCTTCGGCCCGCCAAGAACGCGGGCCTCAGGATGACAAGTCTTTTCTGAGTCGCGTCAATCTAACGAGGGCGCGCCTTCTGAGTTCGCGTTGTTTTCATGGGAGCACGCGGCTGTCGGATAAGACCAGAAGGAACCTGATCCCGTTTTTCCGCCTCGAGGCCGTAACCCACCAGTGGTCAATGTCTTACTGACCCTTGGCCGTTTGGCCAGTGACTTCAGTACCTTAGTCCCCGCCGCATGATCGACTTATAATCCATCCAAGAACTGAGAATTGCAGCGTTCTTCAGGAGACGCTCGCGCCGCAGGCGCGGTGGGGCCTGGGAGATATTCAGAGACTAAGTGGATCCATTCCTGGCATCGTCGATTTTTCTCTTTGGGCTGGCCTTCGGCAGCTTTCTGAATGTGTGTATCTACCGGCTGCCGCTGGGACTGTCGGTGGTGAAGCCGCGTTCGGCGTGCCCGAAGTGCAAGCAGCCGATCGCGTTCTACGACAATATTCCGGTGTTGAGCTGGATGATTCTGGGCGGGCGTTGCCGGAATTGCAAGACGAAGATTTCGCCGCGGTATTGGATGATTGAGTTGCTGACAGCGCTGTTATTTCTGGCCTGCTATTGGCATTTCGGGCTGACGCTTTCGACGCTGAAATATTGCGTGTTCGCGTTTCTGTTGCTGGGACTGATTTTCACGGATGCGGAAACCAAGTTGCTGCCGGACGCGATGACGCTGCCTGGACTGGCGCTGGGATTGATTTTCAGCCTGCTGGTGCCGGTGAATGATCTGGCTTCGCAGTTTCTGCCGGGAATGGTGAATTTGCCGTTCAGCGGAGATATTTCGGCGCGGTTGCTGTCGCTGCTCGATTCCCTGCTGGGCGCGGCGCTGGGCGCGTCGTTCATTTACGGAGCGGGAGCCATCTATTTGCGCTGGCGGGGCACGGAAGGCATGGGCTTCGGCGACGTGAAACTGATGGCCATGGTGGGCGCGTTTCTGGGAATGAAGCTGACGATCTTTACCGTGTTTACCGCGTCGCTGGCGGGATCGATGTTTGGGCTGACCACAGTGTTCGTAGTCTGGCTGAAGCGCACGCAGCGCTTTATGAAACGGCTGGCCAATGCGCAAGCGGCGCGGCGGCGGGGATGGCAGTCGGCGCAAGTGGTGTACCGCAATTATCAGATGCCGTTTGGAGTTTTTCTGGGAAGCATGGCGCTGTTCGCATTCTTTTTCGGCAACCAGTTTCTGCACTGGTACGGAGGGCTCTGGTGAGGATACTGGCAAACCCGGTGGTGCTGCGCGCGATCGTGGTGTTGGTGTGCGCGACGTTCGCGTTCATGATGGGCTTGTTCTGCATCCGCGCGCTGCGAAAAAGCATTGCGGAGGAAAGTGACTTTTCGTCCGAACCTACGCCGTCGCTGGAGACGTTGCCGCTGCACCTGTACAACACGGTGATCCAGCAACTGAAGCAGCAGAAGCACGAACTGCAGGTGCAATCAAAGGCCGAGCAGCAGCGGGCGCGAATCAGCGAGAACTTCAGCCACGCGGTGCTTTCGAATCTTTCCTGTGGCGTGCTCGTGTTCGGGACGAACGGACTGGTGAAGACAGCGAACCCGGCGGCCAAGGCGATTCTGGGTTTTGCATCGACCACGGGAATGGGCGCGGAAGACATTTTTCGCGACGCGCGGGTCCGTCCGGCGAAGTGGCGGGCGGCGAGCGCAACGGGGGACGAAAGCAGCAACGAGCCGGTCTGCCTCGCGGACGAAGTCAGTTCCGTACTGCACGAAGAGAGCAAGCGGCGGGAAGTGGAAGCCGAATACGAGACACCCGGAGGCGAGAAACGATTCATCGCGGTCACGGTGTCTCCGGTGCCCGCGGCCGAGGGTGGACTGCTCGGCGTGACGTGCTTGATCAACGACCTGAGCGAACTGGAACAGATCCGCCGGCAGCAGCAGTTGCATGGCGAGATCTCGGCCGAGATGGCCCTGCAGTTGCGAACCTCGTTGACCACGATTTCCGGCTTTGCGCAGCAGCTTGCCAACAGCCGCGATGCGGACCAGTCTTTGCAGCTGGCGAGCGACATTGCGCACGAGGCGGCGCAACTGGATCGGAGTATTGGGGGATTTTTGACTACCAAGCGGGCGGCGCAGGGAGTGGCCGCGAGCAGCTCGGCGGATTGATTTGGATCGACCGGGGTTGTCGGCCTGGAGGAGTTGGCCGGCCCGGCAACACAGACTTAGCGTAAGAGAAAAGGTGGGAATCATGAAACACATCGCATGCAGTGGAATGGGACTCGTGCTGCTCCTCGGCTTGACTGGCCTTCCAGCCGGCGCCCAGAACCAGACGCCGTCGACCTCGCAGAATTCTTCCTCGGGCTCGTCTTCTTCGGGCTCGTCGCTGGGTGACTATGCGCGGCAGGTCCGCAAGGATCCTGCGGGCACGTCGAAGCCGAAAGTGTATGACAACGACAATCTGCCGAGGGAAGACAAGCTCTCCGTTGTAGGCCAGACACCGGCGACCACCACCGCCAGTACGGCACCGACGGACAGTACGGCACCAGCAGAGGCAGCCAAGCCCGCCAGCGACAACAAGACGGAAACCCAAGACAAGGCTGCAACTGAAGTGAAGGCTCCGTCGGGTGCCGCGCCGACAGCTGCTGAGGACGACGCGAACAAGGCAGCTGCCGACAAGCAATGGGCCGACAAGATCGCCGCCCAGAAGGATCAGATTGATTTGCTGGGGCGCGAACTCGACGTGCTGCAGCGCGAGTACCAGATTCGCGCCGCTGCGATGTACGCCGATGTGGGCAACCGCATGCGTAACTCCGCCGACTGGGACAAACAGGACGCACAGTACAAGCAGCAGATCGCCGACAAGCAGAAAGCGCTCGACGACGCCAAGCAGAAACTGGAAGATTTGCAGGAAGAGGCGCGGAAGGCTGGGGCGCCAGCGTCGGTTCGCGAGTAGGAACAAGCAACAGGAACTTTCGAGCGCCGGGGCGGATGCTTCGGCGCTCGACTTTGTTTTAGGGTGCGCGGGCGGGACGCCCCCGCGACAGCCGGCGGGACGCCGGCGCTACTTTTTTGAGGCTACTTTTCGGCGACGCCTGTCGGCGATACGTTCTCTTTCAGATTGCGGATTTGTTTGATGTGGTGGAGGCCGTGGACTAGGTGGAACTTTCTCCATTGTCCTGCCGGCAGGGGCCCTAGGATGGATGGTCCAGCAGTTTGCGGCGCGCGCCCAGATTTTTCTCGCATTGCGCCATGATGTCGTCCATCTCGGCGATCTTGGGTCCGATCTCGGCCTGCACCTTCTCGACGGGCACGCCGCGGGGACGGGCGACCGACGGGGCTTCCCGACCCGAGGGGAAATAACCGAATCCCACGACAACGATTGTGCGACCGCGCTGCGCCCAGGATGGGGTGGTGGCCAGCGGCTTTCCGGCTTCGGCCACGCGCTGAAATCCCTTGATGGTCCCGGTGTAGGTTAAATAGAGATGCTCGATGACTTCGGCGACGCACCACTTTCCAGGAGGGTGCAAAGTCCACTGCTCGGGCGTGAGTCCAGCGACTGCCGATGCGATCTCTTTCTGCAGTCTCTGAAGACGAGGGTCCACGGGGGTTACTTACCTTTTTCGATCTTTCGGTTAAAATATTGCGCGACCACAAAACTCATCCAAAGTTATCACAGGAAGGAAGTCATGAAGACGGCCAGCCTTGCCCCCATGGAGTGTCCAGTAACGTCAGAGCAGATGCCGGGACTTCGAAATCAGAATCGCCGGAGCGCCGGGCGCAACGCGCGCGCATTGCTCGCCGCATGCACGATTGGACTGCTGGCGCTGCTCAGCGCATGCACATCGGATTCGAAACCTGCGGAAGAGGCGAAGCCCGAAGTGAAAGGTCCTGAACTGATCACGGCGCGGTCCGCGTTCCAGAAACTTTATGTAGCGGCGCGCGGCTGGAACCAGGATGCGAAGCCCTACCGCATTGAGTCCACGGCGACCAGCGACGGCAAGGGACAGGACGGCAAGTGGGCGGTGTGGCGATGCGGTTTCGCTTCCGCGACGGCGCGCTCGGAGAAATCCTATACCTGGTCGGGGAGCGCGGCCGATGGGGCGCCAGCGCGAGGAGTGAATCCCGGGATCGAAGACAGTTACAGTCCGTCGAACTCTTCGACACAAGTGTTCGACATGGCGTTCCTCAAGATCGACTCCGACCAGGCTTTTGCCACGGCCCAGAAACACGGCGGCGACAAGGTTCTGGAGAAGGCGCCGGACACGCCGGTGATCTACCTCTGCGACTGGAACCACAATACGAATGAGTTGACCTGGCACGTCATCTATGGAGCCCAGCGCGAGGGTGCGAAGCTCACGGTGGCGGTCAACGCCTCCACGGGCGAGTTCATTCGGGTAGAGAAGTAGGTCTGGCTCCAGGCGTGGCTTCGGGGTGGCCGGTTCGAGAGGACGAGGAGGTACAGCGGGGGAAGTGCCTTACCGGTTCGCGTCTTCTGTGCGGTTGATCTCGGCCTGAACTTGGGAAAAGAAGCGGTGCAGGGCCTCGGCGGAGGCGATGGAGCGCTCGAGAGCGCGGCGATCGCCAAAAGCCGCGACGTCCTGTGGGGAATACTGGAGACGAACTCGGTCGGCTGCGCAATGCGCGCTCAACATCTCCACGGCAGTCGCTGCCAGATCAGCGCGAAGGCGGCTAATATCAATTTGTCTCTTGGTTCCGGACTCCATCTAAAACTCCTCAATTCAGTTGGGGGAAGCGCAGGCGGGTCCCGCGAACCGTATGGGAGGACTGCCTTTCGCGGTTCGGCAGGGACCCACCCTGCGAGGTCATCAGTTCGTACAGTAGATAGAGTATACGGCGTTAGTTATACGCAGTGCAAGTAATTATTTTCGAGTTCTGGAGGCGAAGTGCCCCGGCATCCCGACCCTGATTTGGAACAGCGCATTCTGGGCGCGGCCTCGCGGTTGTGGGCGCGCGGGGGCGAGAAGGCGCTCACCATGCGCGCAGTAGCCAAGGCGGCGGGCACCACCACGCCAACGGTCTACGAGCGTTATCGCGACCGCGACGACATTCTCCGCGCCCTGCGCCTGCAAACCCGCCGCGAACTGTTTGCCGCTCTCAGCCGCACGGCTACGCTGCGGGAGGCCTTCCAGGCACAACTGGATTTCGCGCTGGAACATAGTCACGCCTACGAAGTTTTGTTTGACGGGGTGGCCCGACCTCCGTCCCTGCATGAGCCCTGGCCGTCATTCAATCTGATGCGCGAGCGCGTGGCCAAACGCCTGGGAGGAAATCCCCGGCAGCACACGCGGGTAATGCTCGCGGTGTGGTCGCTGATGCATGGCACGGCCATGCTGATTATCCGCGGCGGATTCGAGGGAGTGCTGCGCACCCAGACGATCCACGCGTGCATGGATGCTTTCGACGGGATCCTCGACTCGGCATCGCGGTCCAAGAGCCTTAGCCAGTCAGGGCCGAAGTGGCCTTCGAATCTGATATTGGGCGAGGGCAAGCAGAGCCGAGTGGGAAATGACGACACGGAGACAGACAAGGCGAATTCGAAAGCCAGGAAACCGTACAGATGACGGATGCCAGACTCGCGAGTTGCTGTGGGCGGGCGGCAACCCCCGTTCCAACCAATACCAGGATTTCACCGCGCGGGTTTGACGTTGACGGCAACACCCTTCAGCCGTTGAATCGCTTTCTCGGCTTCTTCCGACTGCGGTCCGTGGGGGAGGATCTTCAAGTAGTTCTCATATTCCTTGCGGGCTTCGTCGGGCTGATCCAGCTTTTCCAGGCAAACGGCGAGGCGGAACGTGGCTATCGCGTCGTTATTTTTATAGACTAGCGCCTCGCGGTAGCGATCTTCGGCAGCACGGTAGTTCTTGCGCTTGAAGTAAAAATCCCCCACCTCAATATCTTTGGCGGCTTTGTGCGGGTTCCAGGGATGGAACTCGCTGACGTCGCCGCTGCCGGGCGCGGCTTCAACGTCCATCAGAATGTCGGAACTCTCAGGATGAGCCTTTTCGTCGTCGGCCGGAGGTCTCAAGTCGATCGGGGTATCTTTGCTTGAGCTTTCGCCGTCTTCTATATCGTTGGCACTGATGCGATCGGAGCGCGGGGGCGCGAGCGTCGGATTGTGCGGCGCGGACGGTTTGGAAGCGGGCGACGAGGTGGAATCTGGCGTCTGTGAATTCGAGGGAGCAGAATTAGCGGGAGTGGAGTTCTGCGCCCATAGGGCGACGCTGCTTGCGAACAATATGATCAAGAGCCAACTGCGCATAGAGATTATTTTACCGCCTTGCATGTTCACTGAAGCGTGCTCGCTCAAACATGCTCCTCAAACATGCTCCTCAAACATGGGTCGCGCGGAAGGACTGCAGGCACTTGCGCGCCGTTTCGAGCTCCGAGTACCGGCTTCCCTCTTGCTCGATGAGGTAATACTCGACGCCGCCAACACTCTCAGCGGCCTCGAAGATGCCCTTCCAATCCGCCTTCCCTTCCCCGAACAGGGTCTTGTAGCCGATGCTGGGGTCCGGAGACCAGTCTTTACAATGGATGGAGCGAATGCGTCCCGGGTTGGCTCGGATCCATGTGACCGGGTCGGCACCGGCCTCCAGGCAAGTTCCCACGTCTAACTGCAGCATCACCGAGGGCTTCGTGTTCTTGGCGATAATCTCGATCGGACGCGCACCGGGTGCGCCGGTAAATTCGGCCTGATGGTTGTGGTATCCGGGCTTGAGACCGGAGGGCTCCAGAGTTTCGGCGGCGAAGTTCAGTTTGTCGGCAATGGCCTTCCAGCCATCGGCGCCGGACTTCGGATCGGACCAAGCCAGGACGACGTACTTGGTGCCGAGAATCAGATTGAGGTCGCGAGCGCGGTTGATGTTTTTCGAGTCGAGGTAATCCGCGTCATTGTGCGTGGAATAGCAGCGCATGCCGAGATCGTCTAGCAACTTGCGCGTCTGCTTGGCCTGCGGCTCGGTCCACTCGAAGTACGGGGCGTAGAACTCGACGGCCTGATATCCCATTTGAGCGACGGCACGCAAGGTGCCTTCGGGATCCTGCTTGAGGGCGTCGCGGACAGAGTAGAGCTCGAGGCCAACGGGGATTGAACCGGAGGCAACCGCGCCCGACGCAAGGCCGCGGAACGCCCACGGCAACATGGCGGACATAGCAAGGAATGAACGGCGGGAGAGAGGTATGGAAGGCATGGCTGCAATCCTACTCAAGCCGTTGTCCGACGCCAAGAGGTGAGGAGAAAAAAAGCAGGCCGCTCAGGGGGAGGCATTGAGCGGCCTGGTTGGCGAAGTCCTCCGGGGAGGAGGGTAAACTTTTTGGTCGTCCTACATGGACGACGGATTGTTCTGGCCCGTGGTGGCCGGTGCGGCCGGCGTGGTGCTGTCGCCCACGGTGTTGGTCATCAGGCGGACATCGACGCGGCGGTTGTCGGCGCGGCCAGTGGAGGTCTTGTTCGATTCCACGGGCTTATCCTTGCCGAGTCCGATCACGTAGATCTTGTGCCCGGGCACGTTGTACTTGGTAGCCAGGTACTGGATCACCGAGTTGGCGCGGCGCTGGCTGAGGTCGTAGTTGTAGTCGGCCGCGCCTACGGAATCCGTGCCGCCTTCGAGCGCGATGATGTAGCCCTTGGTCGAGGTGATACTGGCCGCGAGCTGATCAAGCGCTTCCTGCGCCTTGGGCGTCAGGTTGTCTTTGTTGAAGCCGAACTTCACGGAGGTCTCGGCGACGGCGTGATAGTTGTCGAGGTTGGCGACCGTATTGGTCAACACGCCCACGCGGCCGTTGGCGGCATCGGCCATCTGCTGGGCCGAGGCTGCGGTCTGTCCGGCGGTCTGCGCCTTCTGCTCGACTTGGTCGGTTTTGGCGTTCACGGCCTGGATGCCGGCCTGAGCGCGCGCGTCAACGTCCTTGATGTCCTTGGTGTTCTTCGCGGTCAGATCGTCGAGTTCGTTGGTCTTGTTGATGAGCGGCGTCGTCTGTTGCTTCACATAGTTCTTGCTGGCGCAACCGACGGTGGCCACCATGCTGGCTGCCAGGCAAATCACTAACGAAGTGCGGTTCATAGGGTAAGGCTCCTTGGTTTCGATCTTGTACGTATCTTGTGGCGCTTTCCGGGTTGTCCCGTGCGCTGTATTTCCAAATCTTTGAGGCCCTGGGAGTAACTCGATACCGCTTACAAGTTCCGCTTCTGCTTTTGCACGGGAGATGCCAGTGTTCTGCACCCGGAACTTTCGCGGTAAGTATATACGTTTCAACGGCTTGCGGCAAACTAATACGGGGGTCGGACCGCCTTACCACATCGGGCGGAACGCAAAGCGCACACACGGAGTGGAAATTTTATATGGTCCGGCTCAGATTAGTGGCCAAATCGTGCCGTCATGCCTTCCCACGTCACTTCCAGATGTCAGTAATCGGCGAGGCGTCGCGGTCGTTAGCGGTCAGGGGCGGGAGTCCAAAATTGTCTTCAATCGTACGCAGGACGCTGTAATGCGTGTAGGGCCGAGCGAGCGCGTTGGGATCCTGCAGGTTTGCGGGCTTCACCATGTCGCCGAGCAATAGGGTGAAGATGCGGTTGTCGGCATTTCCGCCCGATTCATCGAAGGTCACTACGACCAGCGTTCCCTGACGCAGTTTTTCCGGGAACGTTTCATCCAAGAACTTCTTGACCCAAATGCCGGCGGTTTGGGAATTGGTGTCGTGTCCGTCATGGTTCATGTTGGGAGAGTAGAACGAATAGGCCACCAGACCCTTGCGCGCGTCCTGCACGAAGAAGTTGTCAGACTTGCTGGAGTCGACGCGGACGACGCGATCGCAGTACTTTGCTTGTATCTCGCGAAAACTGAGGAACGGCACGTGGCGGCGTACGTAGTTGCCACGTTTATCGGCCACACGTTGCCCGGAGAAATTCCAGGGACACGGGCTATCGGGAAGTTCCTCCGCGTACTGCTTGAAGTCGAGGCCGGCGGCGATCAGGCGATCGGCAATGGTCTGGTGGGCCGCGTCCGCGGGAAGGTTCACCTGGTTGTCGGCCAGAAGACGTCCGCGATGATGAATGCCATAGTCGGTTCCCGCGACCATGGCCAGGTAATTCGGGTACGAGGGATGGAACAGCGCGTGGAAGTTGGTAAAGCTGGCGCCCCCCGCGGCCAGATCCATGAAGCTCTTGTCCTTGCTGGCGACTTCATAATCCACGTTTTCGAGGACGATGATCAACACGCGGTCGAAATGGCGGGCCGTGGCTCGCGACGCGGCCTTTGCGGCTTCCTCTTGCTTGCCCTCTGGAGATTTCGTGATCTGGGGCTCGGTGGACTGGCTTGGGGACGCGGGCGTGGTGCTCTGGGCAAACCCTGCAATGGAAGCCAGGAACATCACCGCGAAAACAGCGACCGCCGCATTTCTACGGAAGAACACAGCAATAGCGAACGTTGGACTCATCTGTCCTTTTTGTAACACAATGCCGCCTCTGCCCATCCAATAGAATAGATCCCTCGCGCCATGGACCTGCAGGCGAAAATCCGCACGATTCCCACCGAGCCCGGCGTGTATCTGTACAAAAACGCCGAGGGCGACGTGATCTATGTGGGGAAGGCGAAGAACCTGCGCAGCCGCGTGGCCAGCTACTTTCATGAAGGGCGGTGGGAAGACGCGAAGACCGGGACGCTGGTGCGCGAGGCGGTTGACGTCGACTACATCGTCGTCGCCAACAACAAGGAGGCGCTGGCGCTTGAGAATAATCTGATCAAGCAGCGCAAGCCCCGGTTCAACATCCTGCTGCGTGATGACAAGACTTATCCTTACGTGAAGCTGACGCTGGGGGAGCGCTGGCCGCGGGTCTATGTCACGCGGCGTCTGCGCAAGGACGGCAGCGCTTATTACGGTCCTTACTTCCCCGCCAATCTGGCGTACCGAATTGTCGATCTGATCCACCGCAATTTTCTGATTCCTTCGTGCAAGGTCGACCTGACGCGATTCCATCCGCGGCCGTGTTTGCAGTACTACATCAAGCGATGCCTGGGGCCGTGCGTGCAGGATTTGACCACGCCGGACGTGTACAAGGAAGCGGTGCACGATGTGAAGTTGTTTCTGGAAGGACGGCCGACGGACTTGAGCCGTTCGCTGCACACGCGCATGGAGCAGGCTGCAGCCGAGCAGGAGTACGAGCGAGCGGCGCGGTATCGCGACTTGATTTCGACGGTGGAGCAGTTGCAGGAACGGCAGCGCATGGCCGCGGCGGAAGGCGATGATGCTGACGTTTTTGGATACCACTACGAGAACGGGATGCTGGCGGTGAATTTGTTTCACATGCGCGGCGGGAAGATGGTGGATCGGCGGGAGTTTTTCTGGGAGGAACTGCCGGAGTTTGGAGTTGCCACCGACGATGTGGGGACGGCCGCCCTCGG
>PMUM01000312.1:0-22105 GCA_003166855.1 Acidobacteriaceae bacterium
CCAAGGCGGCGCTCGATGCCCTGAAGCAGTACACGCGCGATCAGAAAAATCTGGCGGACCTGGGAAGGCGAGTGCAGGACGAGCAGGAACTAACCGAAACATACACCAACTGGATCTCGCTGGTGGAGACTCGCGAACGGGAGGCGCTGCACCATATCATCGAGGCGCTGCTGTGGATTCTGCTTGTGCTGGTAGTTGTGTACGCGGCGGATCGTGTGATCGACCAACTGTTCACGGGCATGACTGCCGAGAACAAACGGGTCGACACTTTGCGCGCGGTGGTGAAATTCGCGGCGCAGGCGGTGGGGGCAATCGCGGTCCTCTTCATTATTTTCGGTATGCCGACGCAAACCACTACGGTTCTGGGCCTGGCGGGTGCGGGATTGACGGTCGCCATGAAGGACTTCATCGTCGCCTTCTTCGGGTGGTTCGTGCTGATGGGGCGCAACGGCATCCGCGTGGGAGACTGGGTCGAGATTAATGGCGTGGCCGGCGAGGTCGTCGAAGTCGGGCTGCTGAAGACCATCTTGCTTGAGACCGGCAGTTGGAGCGATGCGGGCCATCCTACGGGCCGGCGCGTGTCGTTTGTAAACAGTTTTGCCATTGAAGGACATTTCTTTAACTTCACCACCTCGGGCCAGTGGATGTGGGACGAACTGCAGGTGCTGATTCCCACGGGTCAGGATCCGTATCCCATCATCGACGGCATTCAGAAACTGGTGGCGAAGGAAACTGAGGCAAACGCAGGCAAGGCCGAAGCGGAGTGGCGCGAGGCAACCACACGCTACCGGGTGCAGGCGATTTCGGCTGTGCCGGGCATCAACGTGGTTCCCACCGCGGCGGGCATTGAAGTGCACGTCCGCTACATCACACGGGCCAATGAACGGCACGAGTCGCGCAAGCGCATGTATGAAGCTGTGGTGGAAATGATGCATGGGAAGCGGGAGGCGGTGAAGCAGTAGAGCTACGAGCTTCTAGCTCCTAAGGCTTCGACCTCGGGTTCCGATTTGGCTTGGTTTTTCCCTTCTGATTGACATGACCAACCACAACGAACAGTTGGGCACTCTCATTGTGACCGGTGCTAGCCGCGGAATTGGCGCGGCCATCGCCACGCTCGCGGGCGCACGCGGATACGCGGTTGTGGTCAACTTCTCCACCGGCGAGGTCGAAGCTTCGAAAGTAGTTCATAACATTGTGGCTGCGGGCGGGCGCGCTGTCGCGATCCAGGGCGATGTTTCGCGCGAAGCGGACATCGTGCGTTTGTTCGAGACTGCTGAGCGGGAGTTGGGGCCGATCAAGGCACTCGCGAACAACGCGGGCGTGACTGGCGGATTCGCGCGCGTGGATCAAGTGTCGAGTGCGGCGATTGCAAACGTCATGTCGGTGAATGTCGGCGGGACTATTCTTTGTTCGCGCGAGGCGGTGCGGCGGATGTCGACGCGGCACGGCGGGAACGGCGGCGCGATTGTGAACATTTCTTCGCTCGCGGCGCGCACCGGGGCGGCGGGAGAGTGGGTACACTACGCGGCATCGAAGGGTGCAGTCGACAGTTTCACCATCGGACTGGCGCGGGAAGTGGCCACGGAGGGCATTCGCGTGAATGCAGTGGCGCCGGGATTGGTCGAGACCGGCCTGCACGCCGCGAATGGCGAACCGGGCCGACTGCAGCGACTCATGGGAACGATTCCGATGGGAAGGGCGGGCATGCCGAGCGAAGTAGCGGAGGGAGTGCTGTGGCTGTTGTCTCCGGCGGCGGCTTTCACGACGGGGGCGATTCTGGAGATTGGCGGGGGACGGTGACGGAAAGCTGTACTCAGTACTCGGTACTCAGTTTTCGGAACTCAATTTCTTGAGCGGGCGTTACTCTCTATATCTTTTCTCAGGTACGCCTTGATTTTTTCGGGAAGGCGCGACGCATGCAGAATATCGCGCAGTTGTGCGGGCGGCAGACGGCGGGTGAATTCCAGAGCGCGGGCCATGGGAGTGTATTCGTTGCGCAACAGCGCCATTCGAATCTCGGGACGTAACGACCACTTGGCATGATGGCAGACTGCTTTGACGAAAGCCGGCGTCGCCGCCGGACGCAACAATGCTTTAACGATGGCGGCTTCGTTGACTCGGGGATTCTCCAGGGCGGTCTGCCACACGCGTGACTCCTTGTCGAGCAACAGAGCGGCGGCCACCAGTGACGACGACCGGCGCGCGAGCGCAATGCGCTCACCTAGTGTGATGGAGGCGAGGCGCGACACCAGCAGTTCGTCGGCAACCCGCTTCAGATCGGCGGCTACGGCGGGGATCAGCGAGAACTGCATGAGATCGAAGGTGTAGAGTTCGCGAATCAGGCGCAATGCTATGCGCCGGGGAGTACGCGGATGAGCGGCGAGAGCCACGCGGACTTTGCGCGATTTCATCACTGCGGCGTTGTGACTGATCTGCTCGATTACTTCGGAAGGTAACTCGCGATCTTTTATGGCGGCGAGGGCGAGATCCGCGGTTAGAGCAGATTCAGCGGCATCGAAGGTGGGAGAGGCCAGACCGGATGCCGATTCCGGCGAGCGTGGTGATTCGATCGCATTTTCGTTTTCCGAATTCATGCGGCATCGCCTGTCAGAAGGAGTGTCCGCCCCGAACTATGTGCCTCGGCGCGCCATCCGGAGCGCTCCCTCGACCGGTTCGACGACCTGCGGATTCACTTCCACCCGCGGGTCTAGTGCGTGGAGTTCATTGTAAAAAACCTGCCGCACCAGCGGCGCGTGACGAAAGACGCCGCCAGTCATGGCCACTGGGACGGAAGCGGTATGTCCTTTCGCGAAGAGACGGCGAATCACCACCGCGGCTACATCGGCAAGTTTCCTGCCCGCCTTGGTGAGCACTTGCGCGGCCAGATCGTCCTGGCTGGCAGCGACCGCCGGAAAAAGAACCGCGAAGTCGGGAGGAGGAACCGAGTTGGCGGCGCGGGCGAGGTCGGGAAGCGAGGTCACTCCCCAAACTTTGCAGAGTGCCGCGGAGAAAGCCGAGTCCTGCAACGGCTCGGGAGTTCCGCCGCGCGGATCAGCCGCACGCAGAACCGCGCTGACGGCGCCGCGTCCAATCCAGTGCGCGGAGCCTTCGTCGCCGATGGCAAATCCCCAGCCTCCGGCGCGGAGGGTAGTTCCCTGCTGGTCGCGGCCATACGCAATCGAACCCGTGCCCGCGATGACAATGACGCCCGGACCGGCGTCAAAGGCGGCCTCCAGTGCGATCTGCATGTCGCCGACAACATCGATGGGAGCGGTCAGAATCTCCGCCAGTGAGCGGCGCACCACCTCTGCCAATTCCGGATGAGCCGCCCCGGAACCGCCCACGCAGGTGCACACAACTTGCGCGGGCGTGATGCCGGCGGCGGCGCATGCCTGGCGCACCGATCGCTGCAGCGACTCGCGGGCTTGCACTTCTCCGACGCGGACAATGTTGCTAGGTCCAGCCGTCGCGGTGGCGAGGAGGTGCGATTCATCGCCCACGGCGCACGTGGTCTTGGTACCGCCGCCGTCGATGCCGAGGTAGTAGGACACGTTTTATTTCTAACACAGAGCTGTCGCCGATTGCCGTGATGACTGGCTGGAGTGGGGACTATAGAGTCTCACTCGCGCAAACGGGGGATTGCTTCCATAATTAGAAATTGCTTGAGCAATACTCACATGACCACGAAAGTTCAGATCACGGAACTCAACAACAACGGCGATGCGCGCGGCTTCAGCTTTATGGCGCCGGCGGAGGCGCTCGCATTTGTGGGCCGCATGGCGGACGTGCATCTGGCGTCGATGAAGCCGGGGGCGGTGCGCGGCAATCATTATCATTTGCGGCGGCGCGAGGCAATCGTGGTGCTACCCGGAGCAAAGTGGTCCTTCCATTGGGACGAGGGCGACGGATCGTCCGCTCAACATCGCGAGTTCGATGGCGGCCGCGCCGTGATGGTGCTGGTATCCCCGGATGCTTCTCACGCGGTGCGGAATGACGGGGACGGGACTTTGTGGTGGGTGGCAATTTCCTCCGAAACGTATGATCCGGCGGAGAGCGTCACCCGCAAGGTCGTGTGAGGTGCGCTGTCGGGAGCGGTGAAAAAGGCTTTTGACCACGGAGTTCGCTAAGGGAGGCCGCAGAGACTGGCGGTGCTCCGGTGGAATACGGGCCGAGTGCAGTCATAGATTTCTATCGACTGCTTATCGGCTCCCGGCGGTGGGGGGGGGGGGGNNCCGGCAGGATGCCGGCGCTACTAAGCTATGGGGCTGAATCATCTCGATTTCGCGATCATCGCGCTTTACCTGGCAGGCATCACGCTGTTTGGGCTGCGCTTCCGCAAGAAGCAGCGCTCGCTGCGCGACTACTTTCTGGCCGGGCGGGATATTCCGTGGTGGGCCATCGCCTTGTCGATTGTCGCGGCCGAGACCAGCACGCTTACGATTATCAGCATTCCCGGGCTCGCCTACGACACCAACTTCACATTTCTTCAGGTTGTGATGGGATACGTGGTGGGGCGCGTGGTCATCAGCTTCGTGCTGCTGCCTCACTACTTTCGCGGTGATCTCTATACAGCGTACGAACTGATCGAGCGGCGCTTCGGCAAAGGGCTGCGCTCGCTGACGGCGGGACTGTTTCTGCTGACGCGCGCCGCAGCAGAGGGCGTGCGCGTGTATGCCGTATCGATCGTGGTATCGATTGCGCTGGGGACGGGCGAAGTGGCCTCGATCGCCATCATCACTGCATTGACGGTCATCTATACGTTTGAAGGTGGGCTCGCGGCGGTGATCTGGACCGACGTCGTGCAAACCGCAATTTATGTGGGCGGGACGCTGGTGGGGCTGGTGACCATTCTGCATCTCGTGCCCGGAGGATGGAGCGCGATTCATGCGGCGGCTGCCAGCGCGGGCAAGTTGCAGCTGTTTGACTTCACTCCTAGCGTCTGGATTCCTTATACGTTCTGGGCGGGCGTGATTGGCGGAACGTTCTTCACCGTAGCCAGTCACGGCACTGATCAGCTGATCGTGCAGCGGTTGCTGGCGGCGCGCGGGCAGAGACAATCGGCAACGGCCCTAGTTTCGAGCGGAGCCGCCGTGCTGTTTCAGTTTGCGCTCTTTCTGACGGTCGGCATCATGCTGTGGGCTTACTACCGCGTGCCGTCGGCAGTGTTCGGCCGGCCTGACCGGATTTATCCAACATTTATTGTCACGCGGATGCCGCATGGAATCTCGGGCTTGCTGATTGCGGCGATCCTGGCGGCGGCCATGTCGAACCTGAGCGCGGCGCTGAATTCCCTGTCGTCGACCTCGATCATGGATTTTTACGTGCGGCTGCGGCCTTTGGCGGATGAGAAGACCAAAATGCGCCTGTCGCGGCTGGCCACACTCGCTTGGGCGCTGGTGCTGTTCGGTCTGGCGTTGATTGCTCTGCACAAGGTTGGCCGCGTCGTGGAGGTGGGTCTGCAGATCGCGTCGGTGGCCTATGGTGCGTTGCTCGGTGTGTTTCTGCTGGGTGTGCTCACCCGCCGGGCAAATCAGCGCGGGGCGATGGTTGGTATGGCGTGCGGCTTTGGCGTGGAATTGTATCTGTGGCTCGGGACGCACGTGCCGTGGACCTGGTGGGTAATGATGGGCTCGACGGTGACGTTTGGAGTGGGGTGGGTCGACAGCGTGATCGCTGGCGGGTCCGCAGAGGAGGAACAGAGGGTTCCAAGTCGATCCGGAATACGGACTCCGAAATAATTGCAGGAAAGGTCGAGACAAGGCGTTCTGCGGTGGGTTGTAGTGAATAGTAGGCGAGAATTATCGACGGTACGAAATGATCCTATTCCCCGCCCTTTCGCGATGTGTGCTGACGTTTCTGACTCTCTCTTTCTTGCCGGCCGCGCAACTGGCCGCCCAGTCGGGTGCTCCGCAGTCCCAGACGCAAGATCTGTCTCCGGCTCAGAACAATGGAACCGCTCCTTCCAAGCTGGTGGGGCAGCCCGCGCCAGAACTGCCCACCGAGGCACAAGAGCCGACTCTGACCATCCGCCAGACCGTGCGGCGGGTCATTGTCGATGTCATGGTGCGCGACGCCAATGGCAAGCCGGTGCACGGACTGACAGCCAGCGATTTCTCCGTCACGGAGGATAAGGAGCCGCAGCGCGTGCTTTCGTTCGATGTGTACGACTTCGACAAGGCGTCGATTTCCCGCGCGCCGAATGACCCTCCGCTGCCGCCGAATGTTTTCGAGAATCTCCCCAAGGCTCCAGAGCGCGGGCCGCTTTATGTGATGCTGCTCGATCTGGTGAATACGGAGACGACGGACCAGATGACGGCCCGGCAGCAAGTCCTCAAGTTCATCAAGAGCAAGCCTGCGGGCACGCGATTTGCCGTCTTCATCACAACCGACAAGCTGTACCTGGTGCAGGGATTCACCGAGGACAAGGACCTGTTGTACGCAGCGTTGGACCCCAATCGTCCCAAGTCGCATGTGCCGAAGGTTTTCATGCTGGCTCGAAACTACGGCTACGGCGATCCTTACACCGCGGTGGATATGCTGACCCACATCGGCGAGTACATGGATGGCATTCCGGGCCGTAAGAATCTGATCTGGATGGCGGGAACCTTTCCCCTGTCCATTTCTCCTCAGGAGGGGAATTCCCCGTTAGGGGACAACATCAAAGCAGAGATCAATGCGCTTGCGCAGGCCCAAATCGCAGTCTTTCCCGCGGATGTGAGTGGGGTAGACCCTAATCCGGCGGTAAGCACCTTCGTCGCGAGTAGAGCGGCGGAAGAGCAAATTGCTTCCGCCACCGGAGGCCGTGCGTTTTACAACGACAACGGCGTGGTAGATATTCTGAACACGGCTACCGAAGACGGCGGGAACTACTACACGCTCACCTACGCTCCCCCGACGTACGTCGATGACGGGAAGTGTCACAACATCGCGGTGAAGCTAGACCAGGGAAACTATCAACTGTCGTACCGGCGCAATTACTGCCGCATCCCTCTGGTCTCCACGACGGAGGAGGAAGAGAAAGGCAATCCCGTGACCGCTACGGTCGCGGTTCCGCTTCGGGCGGGCGATGTGCTGCAAGGAAACATAAAGCCGGGGGCGCCGATGCTGCACGATCTGGTGTTCTCAGTGCATTTGCGGACCGAGGGCGGAGTCGTAACGGCTACGCCCACGCAGATGGTGCTTCTTGAGGAACAATCGGCGTTCTACCGCACCCATAGCAGGAACCGGCCACTCAAGCCGCTGCCTCCGGTGAAGATTCAAACCTACACGGTTGACTATCGCGTACTTGATCCGCAGTTCAAAGTGGCGGCAGAGCATGGCGGACCAAAAGCCACGCTTGAGTTTGCCGTGGCGGCGTTCGATGAGGACGGCAAGGTACTAAACGGTATCGTGAACGATGGAGTGCCGGAGGAATCTACACAGCCGGCGGAAAACAAGGCGGGGCTGTACCGGCTGCATCAATCGTTGATCGTTCCAGTCGGTGCAAAGTCGATCCGAGTCGGGGTGCGCGACCGCATGAACGATCGCATAGGCACGCTGGAGGTTCCGCTGCCGCTGGCGTCGGGACCTGTGCGGCAGGCGTCGTCAGCGCACTAGAACTCATTTTGTAAATGGTGTGGGAAGGTCGCGGCTTCGGGTGTATCATCGCGGACTTTGCGGTTTGCTTAGAAACACGGTCCGTGTACCCCAGGGGCTAAAGCCCTAATAGAGGAGAACCGGGTTATCGCAGCGCTCAAAGCGCTGCGCCACCCAAAAGCAATTTTTTCAGCAAACTGTTTAGCTCCTGAGCTGGGTAACTCTCAACGGCGTCACGGATTCCCGCCCGAAGATTGCGCTCACACCGTCTTCATCCTCGCGTATACTCCAACTCCAACATGGCTGAGGTCACTCATCTTGCGCCGTCTCGTCCTGAACTCTCCCGCGACCTGGGGGTGAGTCACGCTTCCGCTGTGGTGGTGGGAACGATTATCGGCAGCGGAATTTTTCTTGTGCCGGCCGAAATGATGCAGGCGGTTGGCTCGGCGAAGCTCGTGTATCTGGCGTGGGTGGTGGGCGGATTGCTGTCGTTTGCCGGGGCTCTCACCTATGCGGAACTTGGAGCGATGAAGCCGCAGGCCGGCGGCGAGTACGTGTACGTGCGCGATGCGTACGGCCCGCTGGGCGGCTTCCTATACGCCTGGACGTGGTTCGTGATCGCCAAGCCGGCTTCGATCGCGACCGTGGTCACGGGGCTGGTACGAATTCTCGGAACCTTCACGGTCTTCTCTTTTTTCTCGGTCAACGTGATCAGCGCGCCGTTCGGCGTGAACTGGGGACAGATGTTTGCCATCGCCGCCGCCATCCTCATTTCATTGCTCAACTATCTCGGCGTGAAGAAGGCGGGCGAATTCCAGCTTGTGTTTACGCTGCTGAAAGTGGCCATCATCCTGGGGATTGTGGTGGTGTGCTTCAGCGGATTCGGCGATGCACCGGGCCGAGGATGGAGCAATTTCGCCGGAACATTCGTGGGCGCGAAGGGTGGGATCGCGGGCTTCATGGCGGCGCTGGTGGCAGCGCTCTGGGCCTATGACGGATGGAATGACCTGAACATGGTAGCGGGCGAGGTGAAGCGCCCGGAGCGCAACATTCCGATTGCGCTGATCGCAGGCGTGGCCACTGTGGGCGTGCTTTACGTGCTGGTCAACGCGGGAGTGCAATATGTGCTTCCGGCAAAGGCGATCGCGGCCTCCGCGCGTCCTGCGTCGGATGCGGTCGCGATGGTGATGGGACGCATGGGCGCGAGCATCGTTTCGGCAGGTATGGCGATCTCAATGCTGGTCACGCTCAATGGAACGATCATGAGCGGCGCCCGCGTGCCCTTCGCGGTGGCGCGGGATGGATACTTTTTTCGAGCGCTGGCGGAGGTGCATCCGCGATTTCACACGCCCTCGGTGGCGATTGTGGTGCAGGCCGCACTGTCGATTCTGCTCTTGCTGCTGGGCGCGAATTTCCGGCAACTGTTTTCCCTGGCGATTTTTGCGGAGTGGCTCTTCTACATGATCGCGGGCAGCACGATCTTTGTGTTCCGGGTGCGCGAACCAGAGGCGGCGCGTCCATATCGCATGTGGGGCTATCCCTTCGTGCCCGCGGTTTTCGTCGTCGTTGCCGCCGCCCTCTTGTGCTACACCTTCAAGAACGACTGGCCGAATTCCGGCTATGGAGTGCTCGTCATCCTGGCAGGAATTCCGCTGTTCGCTATCTTCGCCCACTTACGCAGGAGAGCGCAAAGCACAAGCTCCTGACTGCCAAACAACCCGTTGAGAGCGCGGGGCCCGTCATATCCGGTTTCATGGGTGTTTTCCACAGAAACCTTGGTTTTTCTTCCCGGTTTCGTCGGATCGCGACCGCATGCCATCGGGCCGAAACCCCTGTCCCACGCCCGTTTTGGGCCGATTCCTCAAAAGTACGCTTTTGAAGTTACCTAAGGTCAAGAGCCGTTGACACGTTTACCCCCTGTCCTATCTCCCGTATTTTTAAGACTCCAAGGCTCGGCGTTCTCCCCAACCGGGCACCCTATGGAGTGAAATTGCATGGCGACGGCTTACCGCGGCTTTCAACTCGGATTACTGCCCGAACGCAAGATCAACAAACGGGCACTGGCGACCGCCTATGGACTGGTGACGCTGGTCCTGCTCATCGTAATCAACCTCGGGTTGATCATTCCGGAAAAGCTGCAGATGGTGCAGTACCACATGACGGAACTGATTCCGATGCCCTCGTTGCGGCCGGAACCGGAGCCCATCAAGGTGGTGAAGCCGGAAGTCCACCCCAAGCTGCTGCCCGCCGTGAAGCTCCCGGTGTTTGAGCAGCCCAAGTTAATCGTGCCCCGCGAAGTTCGCCGGGAAGCTCCCAAGCCAGTAGAGGCGCCACACGTTGTAGTGAACCAGTTCAAGGCTCCGGAATTGAAAGTGGCAATGGGCGGGGCGCGTCCGCAACTGGTGCACACCGGAGATTTTAGTGGCAGTTCGCAGAAGCCGACGGTGAACGCCGCCGTAGAAAAAGTTCAGACGGGCGGGTTTGGCGATCCCAATGGCTTGAAGGGCGAAGGCAAACAGGGCGCGAAATTGTATGCCGCCCAGGCGGGTGGTTTTGACATGCCTGCGGGTCCGGGACAGGGCAACGGATCCGGCGGAGCCAAAGGAATCAAGGGCACGGTGGCCAGCGCGGATTTCGGCAACGGCATTGCAACCGGCGGCAAGGGAGACGGGCGCAGCAACGGCCAGGGCGTCGCGACCGGCGGATTTGGATCGGAGCAGGTGGTGCACGGCGGACCAAAGATCGCGCCAGTGGATTCCGGCCCGGCGAGCACTCCGGTGGAAATCACGTTCAAACCGAATCCGGTTTACACCGAAGAAGCGCGCAGCTTGAAGCTGGAAGGCGAAGTGCTTCTCGATGTCAATTTTTCGGCGAACGGCACGTTGCATGTGAATCGCGTGGTGCGCGGGCTGGGTCACGGGCTGGACGAAGCCGCGATCGCTGCCGCCAACAAGATCCGGTTTAAGCCGGCGTTGCGCGCCGGGCAACCGGTGGATTCCACGGCAGTGGTTCACGTGACGTTCCAGATGGCGTACTGAAGACTTTTGGCGAAGTAACTCTGGCAATTGACCAGTCAACAGAAACGGTTCGGGTACTGAAAATTGGTTCAAAGAAACTTGGAGAAAAGAGTCATGCGTAATTGGAAAGCGATACTCACTGCGGCGTTGCTGGCATCAATGAGCGCGGCCGCACAGCAAGCGGCGGAGCAACAGCCGTCCGCACAGCCGCCTGCGCCCGATGCGACGCAGACAGCGCAATCCTCTCAGCAGGCTGCCCCGGCAACGGCGCAGCCAGCGCAAACGCAGGCTGCGCAGCCGGCAGCGGCACAGGCCGGTACAATTGCGCCACCAGCTCCTGCGCCTGCTCCCACCACCATGGACCAGGTCGTGACCCTCTTCATTGAGCGCGAACACGGCCTGATTAAGGCGCTCGCAAACCGCACGCCGGTGGTCGAGACCTATCTGCAGAATCTGACCGCCGACCCGCAACTGGGCCCGGTGCCGAGCGCGGATCACTACTTCCTCGGCCGCATGGATATGGGCGAGACCGTCGACCGCAAAGACTATCTGAAGGAAGAAAATCGGAGCATGGAGTCGCGCCTGTTGGGCGGCTTTGGCAAGCTCTATAAGGTCCAGTACCAGCCCCTCGGATTCTCGTGGATGGTCTATGCCGACCGCACCGACTTCGACCGCGAGCACTATGACTTCCACTACGCGCGCCGCGAGTTCCTGGGTGACGTGCGCTGCCTGGTATTCGACGTGACGCCGAAGCCGAAGTCCGGCCGTGGCCGCTTCCTGGGCCGCATCTGGGTTGAGGATCAGGGTTACAACATTGTGCGGCTGAACGGAACCTACGCTCCGGCGCCGCGCAACGCCATGTTCTTTCACATGGACAGCTGGCGCTTGAACCTGATTCCGGGCTACTGGGTTCCTGCTTTCATCTACAGCGAAGAAGGCGACTTCAGTGCTGGCGTGAAGAACAAGCTGGCCTTCAAGGCGCAGACCCGCATCTGGGGCTATGACCTGAAAAAGGGCGGCAAAGACGACGAGTTGACGCAGATTCGCGTGGACAGCGTGACCGACGAAAGCGCTGCCGCTCAGGACGCTTCACCGCTGCAGGCTGAGCGCGTGTGGCAGCAGCAGGCGGAAGACAACGTTGTCGAGCGCCTGACCAACGCCGGATTGCTCGCGCCCGATGGCGATCTGGACCGCATTCTCCAGACTGTCGTGAACAACCTGGAGGTCACCAACAACATTGACCTGCCGCGTCCCGTACGGACGCGCGTGCTGCTCACCTCCCCGCTGGAAACCTTCAGCGTGGGCAACACTATCGTGATCAGCCGCGGCCTGGTGGACGTGCTTCCCGACGAGGCCAGCCTGGCTGCCGTGCTCTCGCATGAACTCGCGCACATCGTGCTCGGCCACAACCTGGGCAGCAAGTACGCGTTCAACGACCGCATGCTGTTCTCGGACGAGGGGACGTATCAGAACCTCGGCTTCAAACACATTCCGGAAGAAGAAGCAGCTGCCGACAAGAAAGCTATCGAGCTTCTGAAGAACTCGCCTTACGCACAGAAGCTGGACAACGTGGGCCTGTTCCTCAAAGCGTTGCAGCTGCGCGCTCCGCAATTGAGCGCACTACTGACCACGCACCTGGGCAATCCGCTGGCGGAAAACGGAACGGTCAATCGCTTGAGCGCTCTGGCGACGCAGGGCCCGGCGCTGGATAACACCAAACTCGATCAGATCGCTGCGCTGCCCCTGGGCGGCCGTGTGAAGATCAATCCCTGGGACGACAAGGCGGAAATGGTGAAGGCGGCTCCGGTCGCCATCACTTCGGCGCGTGACAAGATGCCGTTTGAGGTCACGCCCTTCTTTCCGCGGTTGATCCGGTACGATGCAGGCGCCGCCGCTCCAGCTGCGGCTCCGACCACCGCGGCCGTCAACTCGGGCTCGGGAAACTAACAGGCAAGGCTTCTACTCCAAGTTGAAGTAAGACGTGGGCCGGGATCCGGAACTTCCTTCCGGGATACCCGGCCTTCGTTTTTGGACGTCAATAGTCTGCTTGACGAGCACTCTCATGTTGAGGAGCTAGATTCAGGAACTCGCATCGCCAGTTCCACCTCTATCACCCGGATTGAGGCTCGCCCCCGGCGGAGCGATCTTCGATTACGGAGTGCAGTGGAAGATCAGCGCAGGTAGGATGTTGAAGAGTTGGAAATTGAGTTTCACCGAACTGAAGCTCGACTCCAGATAAGGCAGGATCGTCCGCGTGTATTGGAACAGCAGCAGCGATCCTTCCGCCTTCAGCGCCAGACGGGATTCTTCGAGAATCTCACGGCGCAGCGAGTCTGACATGTTGAGATAGGGCAAACTGGAAATGATGTAGTCGGCGGGCGACAGGCTCTGTTCCGCCAGCACACTGCGCACCCGCGCTGCCGAGCCTTGTACGACGCGGAAGCGCGGATCGCGGACGTGATTGCCGAGATATTCCACGAAGTCGGTATTCAGTTCGATCGCGACCAGAACCGCATCGGGACGCATGCGCTTCAGGATCTCGCGCGTGAATGTGCCCACGCCGGGACCGTACTCCACCAGAACGCGCGCCCGCTCCCAGTCCACCTGGCCCATCATGTCGTTCACCAGGAAGGGCGAACTCGGGACCACCGAGCCGAGCATGAAAGGACTCTTGAGGAAATTGCGTGCGAACAATGCAAGCGACGACGATCGTGCTGCGGCCTTCTTAGCGCCCTGACTCGGCATCCGATGTATTCCCGCAAAGTAAAGAGGTGCGCCTCTTATACTACCCAAATCTGGAGCGATCTGAACCAATGGCTTACACCAAAGTAGTAACGACGTTGATACTTTGGCTATGACTTAATTGGGATGCTCAGCGCGAGGGTCACGGTTGTCAGGGTTCAGCACCTCTGCTCGCTCTGCGCTGGGCAGGAATCATTCGTTCTCCCACGGTAACTTGCGGGTGAATGGATAGTACTTGAGAATCAAGGTACTTAAGGTTTTAGGCTGGGTGTGACCGAGGAGCAGGTTTGAGGCTTTGGCTGAATACCGCGCTGAAGGCAGTTTCGGGGACGTATTTCGTGCTGACTTCCCTTTACTGTCTGCTCGCGTTCCTGCCCTACACCTTCTATTTCCTGATCAAGGCGCCAGCGTACGCGTGGATGCCCTGGTTTGTGCATCACCAGGCAGTTCTGTACTGGCTGGCAACCGCCGCCGCAGTGGCCGCAAACTGGCAAATTCGGGATGCGTGGAAGAAGCGAGACCGGAGATTTCTGACCGGTGTCGGATTGCTGCTCGCAATCGGAGTCTACCTCACGTTCGATCCGTTCTTGCGGACGGTCGCGGACAATCGGCCTGCCTACTGGTGGAGTCTTGCGGCCTTGCTGCCCTTGGTCGCGGTAGCACTTTGGAAGGAATCCCACACCTCGAAGCATGATGACGAAACCAGCGACAGTCGCCCGTTCGCTTACTCAGGCGGCTTGCTGATTGCCCTGGTCGTGAGCATGGTCTATGTCGCAGGCGCGAGGATTCACGTTTATCGCGAGAGCGGCGCGCTGAGGTTTCACGCTGCCGACGCGGAACTGACCCTGTGGAGTCTGATTTCGCACTTCGTGCTTGCCGCCGTGGTGCTGTCGGTCATCAATCTGATTTTCGTGTTGGCGGCCAAGACTGCGAAGCCGCAGGCAGTGCGACGCGGCGTGCTGGGAATCGGAGTCTTCGCCTCCTTGTGCATCTTGTCGTTCCGCTTCCTTCAGGATGCACTGAGTTTCCGCGGCTGGGAGGCGCGTGTCTATGCGGCCTCGCTGGCTCTGGCACTTACACTGTGGGGCTGTTCACTGGTCTTGCCATTTCTGGAAGCAGGAGAGCAAGCGCCGGCGTGTGCTTCCGGCGGACGATCTTCGCTGCAACCCGGAACGTGGACTGCGCTAGTTGCATCGGGCGCGCTTGCACTTGCGTTTCCCTACANNCATCGGCGATGCGGACTGGAGCGGGTTCTTACAGAGCACGGTGACACTGCTGTTCTGGGTTGTGATGAGCGTGTGCCTGTTCCGGTTGCGGCCGATGCGGAGTCAATACTCCGTGATGGTTGTGCTGCTGGTGCTGGTCGCCATTGGAGCGATTTACAAATCGTTGCAGGCCAGCGAGATCTTCTGGAGCAGACCGCTGGGTTCGACGGACGACGAGATTTCGCTGAACCTTGAGGCGTACGCCGGACACGACAACTCGTTTCAACTGGCGCATCGCATATTGGGCAACTCGCGCAATGAAGTGTGCGGGGACCTGTGCCGCATCTTGCGCGAGAACTCGAACATCCGCAATACAAAACTTCGCGTCGACGTCCAGTTGGTTGAACAACTCGCTCCGACACAAGGCGACCGGCCCAACGTATTCGTGTTTGTGATTGATTCGATGCGTCCGGATTATCTCGGCGCTTACAATCCTCGCGTCAACTACACGCCGAATCTCGACGCCTTCGCTCGCGACAGCATCGTGATGCACAACGTGTATTCGCAGTATGCGGGGACGTCGCTCTCGGAGCCCGCGATCTGGTCGGGCGCGATGATGCTGCATGCCCACTATCCGCAGCCCTTTTCACGATTGAACAGCATGGACAAGATGTTCCACGCCGACGGCTACAAGATGATCGTGAGCATCGACGAGGTACTGAGCGCCATCGTTCCGGCGGATGACGATCTGGTGCGGTTGGACACGGAGAAGAAACTGTGGAACCAGATTGAGATCGGGTCCACTTTGCAACAGGCGAAGAAGGTGCTCGAGACGCCGGACGGTCCGGCGCGGTCTGTCTTCCTGTATGCGCAGCCAAAGAACGTGCACCAGTTTGCGCGCAACGATGTGCCCTCGCCGACTTCGCAGCACTGGCAGGCGCCGGATGGAATGAGCATCCGCATCAGCTACGAAGTGCATTGGGTGGACAAATGCCTGGGAGAGTTTTTCAGCTATCTCAAGCAGCGGGGAATGTATGACAACAGCATCATCATCGTGACCAGCGACCACGGCGATGCCACCGGCGAGTTCGGACGCATGAGCCATTCGACTTCGATCTGGCCGGAGGTGATGCAGGTACCGCTGATCGTCCATCTCCCGCCCAAGATGCGGGAACATCTGGTGTACGACGACAGTCGTCTTTCGACCCTGACCGACATTACGCCGACGCTCTATTACTTGCTCGGACATCGACCTGTGGTGCAGAACGCGCTCTACGGCCGGCCTTTGTTTGCCGAGACGAAGCAGGAACTTGATCGCTACTCGCGGCGAGATCTGTTGCTGGCGTCGGATGTGCGCGCGGTGTATGGAATTCTTACGGCGGATGGGCGCTACTTGTATACGACTTACGATTCTCCGGCGCAGAGTTATCTATTCGACCTGGCGTCGGATCCCAATGCCGAGCACAACATTCTGACGCCGCCTCTCAAACAGCGCTACGACGAGGAGATCATTGAGCATCTCCAGGCGATCGGTGACTTCTACGGGTACAAGCCCGGAGTGGGGTCGTTGCTGGCGTCATCCGTGCGCTCCGCCAATCCTCAGTAATTTCTTTAGATCGGTGACGCCCTTCTGCCGAAGCGTGTGCAGCATTTTCTGCCAGACGCGGGCGGTGAGGAATGCGTCGGAGAGCGCGTGGTGGGCGTCTTGCACGTCGAGGCTGTAGAACTTCGCCAGGGTTGCGAGATCCAGATTTTCGAGTTGAACAGACAGGTCCTCGGAATAGGGACCGTGACGCAGGATCCAGTGATGGACGCGCGCGGTGTCGACAGCCGAATTGTTGAGTTTGTGCCCGGTTTCGCTCATTTCTTTGGCAAGGATCTTCAGATCGATCCCTACGCAGTGACCGACGAGTATGGCACCTGCGATGAATTGACGGAGGTCGTCCAGGCACTTCTCTGGCTGCTCGCCGCCGACGACATCTTCGGAGCGAAGTTTGTGGATGACTACACTTTCCTCAGGAATCGGGACATGCGGATTGACCAAGCGGTAGAACTGCGTTCCCAGCTGAATGCTCGGCCCTCGCATGGCGATTGCACCGATGGAGAGCATGCGGTTGGTGCGATGGTCGAGCGAGGTCAGTTCGGTGTCGAGAACTACGTAGTGCAGCGAATCGATGGCGGCATCTTTGGCGAGCGTGGGTTTGTCGTCTTCTTGAGAGTCCGTTGCGCGCTTGAACCAACCTAGCATTCATCTCCCCAGTTGTGACCAGACGGCGGTGCGGAACTTCTCTTCGAGCAGAGCTTGCGCCCGCGCGGTGGCGCGGAATGCCTCTTTGAGCAGGCTTCTCTGCAGGTTCGTGAGGATGTCGGGAGCAATGTAGTTGCTCAGTTGCTGCCCATCCCGCACCTGGCGAAGCTGACACTCCAAACGCAACAGAGTGAGGAACTCGAAAGCTTCCTGCATGTCCTGAAAGATGGTTGGATCTTTCTCGGGCGCGGAGGCGAGCGCCGATAGCCGGTCGGAGGTATTGGTGTGTTCGACTCCTGCATCGAGAGCAAAGACTCGTGCGGCATCCACGAGGGGAGCAGTACCGAAGAGTTTGAGGTCAAGCTGATCTTTGTGTTCTCCGCTTCGCTCAAGAACAAAATTGCGGAAGAAGCCCAGCGGCGGCTTGCGCGTGGTGGAGACGCAAGCCAATACCGACTTGAACATGCCCGCGTCTTTCAGGCCCTTGCGATTCGCGGCCCCGAGTGTCTGGTACAGAGAGAAGTCTCCTGCCACGGGACGCATGTCGAAGAAGATGAGGGCGTCTTCGGTGCCGTGAAGTTCGGCACCGGTCATCCATTCGTGGAAGTAGTTCAGCCATGACTGCAGCGGCTGCCGCCACCTGGGGTTGCTCGCCATGTAGTTGCCGGTGCAAAGCGGGTAGCCACAAGTTGACAGGGCGTCCTGGGCGAAGGCGGCGAGTTGGGCGAAGTACTCTCGCGCTGACGGTTCGTCGCTGGAGTTGGCATAGATGAGCGCGTTGTCCTGATCGGTCTTGAAAGTCTGCTCGCGGCGGCCCTCGCTGCCCAGCACAACCCAGCAGTACGGAACTGGAGGTGGTCCGAGCTTCGCTTCAGCGAATTGCAGGATCTTGACGATGAGGCGATCGTTTACCTCGGCAACGACGCGAGTGACGTGGCTGGCTTTTGCACCTTCGCGCAGCAGGAGGGGAAGTAGGCCGATGATGCGGGTATTCGCGCTGGCCAGGTCCTGCACGGTGGTCTGCGCTTCCACGAACCTCACGACATTCAGAGGAGACTTGCCCTGCAAGACCATCAGATCGTGGGCGGTAAGAACGCTGGCGGGAGTTCCCTGCTGCGTCACCAGCACGTGATGAATATTGCGGCTCACCATAGCGAGCAAGGCGAGGAACAGCCGTTCGCTGGCCTCGACGGCGACCACGGGACTGCTCATGATTTCCGTCACCGTGCGATCGAGAGGTAATGCCTGCGCGACTACTTTCTCGGCAAAATCGCGGTCGGTGACGATGCCAATTGCCGAACCGCTCGCATCAACCACGAACACGCAGGTGGCCTTCGAACTGGCGAGCATCTGTGCGGCTTCGCGGATCGTCGTGCCCTGCTTACACAGCAGCGGCGGCGAACCCGGAACATCGCTGACGGAGAGCGAATAGAGGAGGCGCTCGGTGTCGCCCATAAGGCCGGTCTGGATGCGGAGTTCCTGCAGGCTGCGGTCCATGTAGCGAGTCACGGAGGTTCGAAGCAGATAGTTCGAGACCTCGGGGTTGGATGAAATCAGGCGCTGCATTTGCTCCGCGGGGACGCGGTAGCAGAGAGTGTCTTCGATGGCGGTGACGTCGAGGCGCGCGAGATCCTTGCTCATGATCGAGAGCAGGCCGAAGATCTCTCCCTCGCTGCGCTTGTCGAGGACGAGTTGCTTGCCGACTTGCGAGCGGAGATGGAGCTTGACGGCACCTTTGTACACGACGTAGAGCGATTCCGATGCGGGATGCCCGGCGCTGAGGATGACGGTGTCTTTGGGGAAGAATTCGAGCGTCATGGTTGCGGCGAGGCGGGATAGTTCCGAGGCAGACAGGAATTGGAATGGGGGAACGTTCTTCAAGAACGAGACGACTGTATCGGTGATTACTGAATCGGACGACGCCACAGCCGGACCTCACGAGAGTCGAGAAAGGACCCTTGATGGTAGGGGGCTGTGGCGGCGAAAGTCAAAACCCGGCGCAAGCATTACTGGCTACGATCGCGTTGTAGTCCGCGCGACATCCTTCGCTCCGCCTGAAAAGCGGCTGCGCTCAGGATGACGCCCCCAGGGAAATTTGGCTGGCCTGATTCCACAGTGAGCCGCTGCGGGTGCGGCGTCTATGACCTAAGAAATGGTCTGGCTCAGACGTGGAGCTTCACTCCGGTGGGACAGCCGAAGGCGGCTGTCCCCACATGAGCATCGTTGATTCCGGTCTTTTACTTCGCGCCTAAATCGTCCTGCTCGTGGTAGTTCGGGTACGGTGGACGTTTGATTTCAGGTAGCGGATGCTCTTTCAGTTGCTGCATCACTACCTCTATGGCCTTTTCTAGTTGCGCGTCGTGTCCCGCGCGCCACGCTGCAGGTTCGAGATCGACCTCAACATCGGGGGCGATGCCCTTGTTTTCGACTTCCCAGTCGCCGTTAAGGCCGTAGATGGCGGCGCGCGGTGCGGTGACGTGGCCTCCATCGATGAGTTCGGGATAGCCACCGATCCCCACGAGGCCGCCCCATGTCTTCTTGCCGACGAGCGGGCCGATGCCGGCTTTACGGAAGTACCAGGGCAAGGCGTCGCCGCCAGATCCGGACATTTCATTGATGATCATGACCTTGGGGCCGTAGATCGCTTCCGATGGACTCGACCAGTCATGGCCTTCGCGAGTGACGACTTTGCTCATCATGGGACGGCGCAAGTAGTCGATGATGTAGTCAGCGAGTTGGCCGCCTTCGTTGAAGCGTTCGTCGATAATGGCGCCTTCTTTGCCGACCTGTGAGAAGAAGTAGCGGTTGAAGCTGGTGTATCCGGCACCAGCAGTGTTGGGCACGTGCACGTAGGCGATGCGGCCTCCGGTGGCCTGGTCGACGCGGCGACGGTTGCTTTCGATCCAGGCGAGATGGCGCAGGTTCTCTTCACTGTCAACGGGAACTACGGTGACCTCACGAGAATCCTTGCCGTCATGGTTCGCGCCGACTTTGAGAACGACCTGCTTCCCGGCAGTCTCTTCGAAGAAGCTGTAGATGTTGTCAGAGGCGTGGAGATCGCGCCCGTTCACAGCAAGGAGGTAGTCTCCGGCTTTGACGTTGACGCCGGGCTGGGTCAGTGGGGCTTCGTTGCCGGGATTCCAGTTCTCGCCGTCATAGACTTTCGCGACGCGATAGCGGCCGTTTTCCAGGCTGTAATCGGCGCCGAGGAGACCGCCTTTCACCTTCTTCGGCTCGGGGGCTTCGCCGCCACCGACAAACATGTGGCCCACCGTCATCTCGCCAAGGCATTCCTGGAATAGATAGTTGAGTTCGTCGCGGGATGCGATGCCATCGAGGTATGGCGAGTACTTCTTCCTGGCCTTTTCGAGGTCGAGGCCATGATAGTGCGGGTCGTAGAAGAAATCGCGCTCGATGCGCCAGGTCTCGTTGTAGATCTGCTTCCACATGGCGCGCGGCTCGACGTAGACTTCCCATCCGTCGAGCTTGAGTGGACCGAAGCCGGGCTTGGGCGCACCTGCGCCGGCGGGACCATCGTCGGCCGACGCTGTGGCCCAGGAATCGCCTTTGCGGTAGAGAATTTTTTCGCCATCGAAGGAAACGGTGAAGTCGTTGACGTCGTCCATGAACTTGTCGACCTTGCGCTTGCTGAGATCGAACTTCTGGAGAGTCTGATTCACATTGGGATAGTCGTCTTCGGTGACGATCAAGGGGGCTTCGGCGAGGAACAGGATGCCCGACTTGCCGGAGACCATGTTGCTGTAATTCTTCGCGGGAATGGGGAGCGAAAGAATGCGCTGACCGATGCCGTCGATGTCAATCTTCACGACAACGGGCTCTTCTTTCTTCTTGTCCTTGTCATCTTTGTTTTTGTCTTTGTCCTTGTCGGCGGCAGCGGACTTGTCTGCGGCCTTGCCCTTTGGCTTCGCTTTGTCCTTGGTCTGATCTGAGGCTTTGTCTTTGTCCTTGTCTTTATCTTTATCCTGATCGGGCTTCTTTTCGTCTTTCGGTTTATTTTCCTCGTCGCTTTCTGGGGCTAAAGGCGACTTCTCATCCTTGCTGAGGACGGCGACGTAGACATTGCGCGAGATGCGATGCTCGTCGCTGGTCATGTCGAGGCCGGCAGTGGTGAGAGCAACGTTGGTCGAGGCAGCGAAATAGAGGTACTTGCCGTTTTTGTCGAAGCTGGGATAGATCGCGTCGCTCATGCCATCGGTGACCTGGAAGATCTTGGCCTGTTCGAGCGAGTAAACGAATACGGCGTGCTGGCCGCTGGGAAGCTGCTTCGTGTAGGCGAGCCACTTGTTGTCAGGGGACCAGGTCTGGCCGGTTTGATTAGCGGCAAAGGTCCAGAAATAGTCGGTGTCTACGAGTTTCGGGGCGGGGTTGTCGAGGTCGACGTACCACAACTGCAAGCGCTTATCGACGTAGGCAATCTTCTTGCTGTCAGGGGACCATGTGGGCGCGTAGAAAAAAGATGGCGGATTGCCGAGGTTGATGTGGCGAACGGCGCCCATGCCGTTTTGGTCGCGGATGGCGAGTTCGTATTCTCCCGACTCGTCGGAAAAGTATGCGATGGACTTGCCGTCGGGCGACCAGGCCGGATCGCGATCGGCCACGGCGGGACTGCGAGTGATGTCGCGAATGTCGCCTTTGTCGGTGGGAACGGTAAAGATCTCTCCCCAGGCTTCGAAGACGGCGCGCGCGCCGGTGGGCGAGATGCTGAAATTCTGGATGCGCTTGGGATCGACCTTGGCGAAGTGCGGGCGGACGGCCTCGACGTCACCGACGACGTGGATGGTGACGTTCCTGGCTTGATGAGTGGCGAGGTCGTAGAGCTTGATGGCGCCGAACTGCTCGATCACGATAGCGTCGGGGCCGGCCGAGGCAGTTTTGAAATCGAGGCCGTCGCTGTGAAGAGCTTCCGTGACTTGCTTGGTTTTCGTGTCGTACGCAAAAAGACTGACGGGACCATTGCGGTCGGAAAGAAAATAGATGGTGTCGCCTATCCACATGGGATGGTGGTCGTTGGAGTTGTCGCGGGGAATCTTCACGATGCTGGAGTCTTTGAGATCGGCGATCCAGATGGGCGTGGTCTGGCCGCCGTGGTAGCGCTTCCAGGCCTGTTGCCACTTGGGATGCGGGACGTAGGCGAGGTGCGTGGCATCGGGGGAGTAGGATGCGTCCTCGGCGATGGGGAGAGGCACTTCGGTGGGAAGTCCGCCTTCGACCGGGACCGTGTAGAGCTGATCCTCGAAGTGCATGAAGCTGTTGCCCCAGGAGTTGAAGAGGATTTTCTTGCCGTCGGGAGTCCAGCC
>PMUM01000312.1:22127-22854 GCA_003166855.1 Acidobacteriaceae bacterium
GCCGTCGCGGCTGACGATCCAGAGATCGTCGGCGTAGGTGAAGACGATCTGCGTTTTGCTCACCGTGGGAAAACGCAGCAGGAGCGGCGGATTCGATTGGGCTGAGGCTGTTTGCAGGAACTCGAGGGCAAGGACGAACAACAACATCGCGACGAATTTGCGCATGAAGGGCTCCAAGCAGGGCTTGCTGAGTGAAGGGGAATCTTAGTGTGCGGGATAGAACACGGTCAAGGCGATGGGGTCTGAGCAATGTGCAAGGAAAATCAAGCGACACACGTTTGTAGAATCCCCTCAACCTGACGATGAGGATTGGGGTGCGCGGGCGAGACGCCCGCGCGACNNCGACAGCCGGCGGGACGCCGGCCCTACGATTCGCCGGCGCTACGATTTGTTTGTCCCCTTTTTCTTTCCTGGGAGGTTTGCGGGATTCTCGTGAATGCGTTCGCGGAAGCTTCCGCGCATGCCGGTTGCGAGGCCTACGCTGGATTCGCCGAATTTGTCGCGCAGGCGATCGGCGGCGGCCATCGCATCTTTCCATCGCTGCTGGCGGTTGCCTTCGAGCAGGTTGATCTGATCAGGCTGGGAACTGAACGCGGAGGCCTGCACGCCGAGAAGACGAATCTGCGCGCCCTTCTTCCAATTCTTGCGGAAGAGGGTACGGACCTGCTCGAAGATTTCCGTGTCGAGCTGGGTTGGGGACGGCAGGGAGTGCGCGCGGGTGATGGTG
>PMUM01000309.1 GCA_003166855.1 Acidobacteriaceae bacterium
AAACAGATTGGTGGTGAGCTCGGCATCAGCGAGATCACAGTGAAAGCGCATCGAGGGCAGGTCATGCAGAAGATGAAAGCCGACTCTCTCGCCTCGCTAGTGAAAATGGCAGCCAAGCTTCGCTCCGCACGTCCGCCCGACTCTGGCACTACCCCCACCGCTTGATCACGTCGAGGGACGCCCCGGCAAACGATTGACCAGCGCTCTTCACGTGCCGCAACACGCCAGATTTCTCTTCAGCAAGTTCACGAGGCTCGGCGTCTTTTCGCCGACCCCAATCGCGAACTTCAATCCCATGTGTCCAAAATCAAAATGCGTAGGCGCCAACGCGATCAACTGATGCGAAGGTATTGATCGATACCTTCGTCCAATAGATTCTGCCCCTAACTCTCTGGCTTAATCGAAACGTAAGACTGAGGCTGTCAAGTGATTGCCCATGCCCGTGATGAGCATGGCAGGAAAAGGAGCTCCACGTGAACGCTATCCATGAACGGCTAGAGGTACAAGAGATCCCGGAACCAGCGCGGAAACTGGCCGTGAAGGCGATGGGGATCGACAGCCACATCGACACGATTCAGCGCGTACTGGTCATGGGTGAGGATCTGGGCAAGCGTTGGGACGTAGGCCACGTCGATATTCCACGGCTGCGCGCAGGCGGAACGCATGCTCCGTTTTTCGCGCTGTGGGTTCCCGTGTATTTTTCGGGTGCGGAAGCGGTGCGCAGGACGTTGGATCTGCGGGACGCGATGCAATCGGTACTGGACGCGCACAAGGACCAGATCGAACTGGCGACGACTGCGGCCGATATCAAGCGGATCGTAAAGGCGCACAAGATCGCCGTGTTTCTAACGGTCGAGGGCGGGCACACGATCGACGACGATCTGCGGGTACTGCGCATGTACTACCAGTTGGGGATACGGTCGATGACTCTCACGCATTCGCGCAACAACAACTGGGCGGATGCGTCGACGGATATCCCCGAGCACAACGGACTGACGGATTTCGGCAAGGAGGTGGTGCGGGAGATGAACCGGCTGGGGATGCTGGTGGATCTTTCGCATGTTTCTGACAAAACGTTCTACGACGCGCTCGCGGTCACCACCAAGCCGGTCATCGTGTCTCATTCGTCGATGCGGGCGCTTTCGAATGTTCCGCGAAATGTGACCGATGAAATGCTGTGGGCGCTTGCCAAGAATGGCGGCGTGATCGGAATTAATTTCGGGGAGGGTTTTGTCAATCCGAGCGACGCGGAGGCGTTGCGGTCAGATATTAAGACTGAGACGAGCGATTCGTCGCTGACCGGAAGGGCACTGGACGACCACGCCGCGGAAGATGTGCGGAAGCTCTTCGGGACGCGGGTGAAAGTCGCGGCGACGGTGGACGACGTTGCGGATCACATCGACCACGCCGTGAAGATCGCGGGGATCGATCATGTCGGGATTGGAAGCGATTTCGACGGCATCTCCGGGCCGCCGAACGGACTGGATGATGTTTCAAAGATGCCGGCGCTGATCGCGGTGCTGCTGAAACGCGGATATGGCAAACGCGACTTGAAGAAGATCCTGGGTGAGAATTTTCTGCGCGTGATTCGCGAGGTAACGGGCAAGTAGACAGCCCGTCCCATCTCCGTCCGAGGTATGCACGGCATTCAACCTTAGACAATTACTGATACCCGACTATGGCAAACATACTACTAGCCCTCGAGTTCCTTTTTGGTTGCTGGCATCGCAATCTCAGCCGGCCATTCACGCTATCAGGCTGGACGTATGAAGTGTGTCTTAACTGCGGAAGGAAGTTTGCTTACGATCGTGCTGAGATTGGTGTCGCACAAAGAAAGAATCTTGGTCATCGCAAAGGATCCTTGCATGGAGATTGCGCGAGCATTTCGCGGGTTCACCCGCCGCAGCAAGAACGAGTGAACTTGGCGTAGGAATCGAAAGCCGCCCATGTTCGAGAATTCGCCACCCAGTCTGACGACAATCGAACGGATTGCGCGTCTCGAACCGTCTTCTCGGCAACCGCTTGTGCCGCATTATCGCGGCTTTGAGTGGAATCCTATTGCTGGCGTTCTTCCTCACAATGACTGTGGCTTTGGCCAATAAAGTCACGCTCGACGCTTCCGTTCTTAGCGCATCGGCCCGGGGCGTTTCTCCTTGCATTTGTGCCGTGTAGGTCTGGACACGAAGACATCGGCTGTCCGTCTTCACGCTCTCGTCGCCCCGACTGATACGAAAGCATCAATCGATACCATCGTCCAATAGACTCGTCTGCTCGCTTCTGGCTTAATCGCAACTGTGTATCGGGTCCGAACTGACGTTGGGGCGCTTGCCTCGAAGGACCCGCCACATGGTGAAGTAACATCGCGGCGCATTATTCAACCTGCCTCTGAGGGAGACGCCTTATGAACGAACTGCTTGTTAGTATTCTTGACGCTCACGGTGGCATGGATCTCTGGAACGGACATGAAAAGGTGAATGCCACGATTGTGAGCGGCGGCGGCTTCTTTCCGCTCAAGGGATTAATACAGGATTCAAGCCCACGGCGTATGACCGTGTGGCTGCACGAGGAACGCTCGTCTGTTTTACCCTATGGAGCTCCCGACCAGCGCGCGATGTGCACGCCAGAGAGGATCGCCATTGAGAAGCTCGATGGCACGCTGGTTGCCGAGCGCCATGCGCCCAAGGACTCGTTCGCTGGTCACCAGATGAACACACCTTGGGACGCGCTCCATCGTGCTTATTTCAACGGCGAAGCCCTGTGGACCTATCTCACAACGCCCTTTCTTCTCGCGATGGACGGCGTGCAAGTCGAGGAAACCGAGCCATGGCGGGAAGGCTCAGAGACATGGCGCGTGTTGCGCGCATACTTTCCTGGTTCAATCGAGACCCATAGCCTCATGCAGGAGTTTTTCTTCGGTGAGGATCTGATGCTGCGCCGCCACGACTATAGCGTGAATATCGCAGGCGGTTTTGGCGCGTCCCAGCTGACTTCAGAGTATGTAGTGGCGAATGGCATACGTCTGCCAACCAGGCGCCGGGCCTACACGCGCGGGCCCGATCGTCGGCCGATTCTGGAAATGCTGATGGTCTCAATCGATATCAGCGAGGTCCGGTTCGAGTAGCGAAGGTGCCTCAATTACTTGTAGGGCGAGATCTCAACGGAGGACACATGGCACATCGAGTGGCAGATGAGTTAATCAGCAGACTTGTTGAGGCGGGCGTCGAGAGAATTTACGGCGTCGTCGGCGATAGCTTGAATCCAGTGACTGACGCCTTGCGCATAAGCGGCAAAGTTAAGTGGATTCACGTGCGCCACGAAGAGACGGCCGCGTTTGCAGCTGGCGCCGAGGCTCAGCTGAGCGGGAAGCTCACGGCCTGCGCGGGCAGCTGTGGCCCCGGCAACCTTCACCTGATCAACGGACTATTCGATGCTCATCGTAGCAATGCTCCGGTGCTTGCAATCGCATCGCATATTCCAACTAGTGAGATCGGCACCGGATACTTCCAGGAAACCCATCCGGAAATTCTTTTCAAGGAATGCAGCCATTATTGCGAGCTGATTTCTAATCCGAAGCAGTTTGAGCGAGTTTTTCATATCGCGACGCAGAGTGCAGTTGGAAAAGGTGGAGTCAGCGTGATCGTGTTGCCCGGCGACGTGGCTGGGATGGAGATACCTGCTGATGGCTCGCCCCGCTCCGTGGTCGGGCACAGGCCTTCTATCCGCCCGTGTGAAAAGGAATTGGCGGAATTGTCCGAGATGATTAGTTCTTCGAAGAAAGTGGCCCTCTTCTGCGGAATCGGATGCGCCAATGCCCACGATGAGGTGGTCGCTCTCGCTGGTAAGTTGAAGTCTCCCGTCGGCCACTCGTACCGGGGGAAACCGTTCGTCGAGTATGACAATCCATTTGACGTCGGAATGAGCGGATTGCTTGGATTCGGCGCGGCCTATCAAGCGATGCACGAATGCGATCTGCTGCTGCTCTTGGGCACTGACTTTCCCTATGACAATTTCCTGCCAACCAAGCCCAAGATTGTCCAGGTCGACATCAGGGTCGACAATTTGGGCCGGCGAAGCAAGCTGGATCTCGGATTATGGGGCGATGTGGGCGAAACCATCCGCGGGCTTCTGCCGATGATCGAAGCCAAGTCGGATGGCTCGTTCCTGGATACAATGCTCGGCAAACATAGAAAGGCGCTGCGGCGGCTGAATGTCTACGTAGATCACGTCGGAAAACAGACGCCCATGCACCCTGAACCCGTCGCGGCTGCGCTGAGCGAAATTGCAGCGGACGATGCGATCTTCACCGCCGATACCGGCATGTGCAACGTCTGGTCTTCCCGGTACATTCGAGCGACGAAGGACCGGCGGCTGATCGGCTCCTTCACCCACGGGTCAATGGCAAACGCACTCCCGCAGGCCATTGGCGCTCAACTCTGCTATCCCGGAAGACAGGTAATCGCGATGGCGGGGGATGGTGGCCTCGCAATGCTCATGGGTGACTTGTTGACGCTGACCCAGTACGACCTCCCTATCAAGATCGTGGTGTTCAACAACGGCGTTCTTGGAATGGTCAAGCTCGAGATGGAAGTAGCGGGACTACCCGACTATCAGACGGACTTGAAGAATCCAAACTTCGCGAAGATTGCCGAGGCGATCGGCATGATGGGTGTACGAATCGAAAACCCAGCCGATGTGTCCTCCGGCCTGAAGAGAGCGTTCGAGCATTCTGGCCCAGCGCTCATTGATGTAGTGACCGATCCGAATGCGGTTTCGTTGCCCTCCCATATCGAGCCCGAAATGGTCGTGGGTTTCGGATTGACCATGGGAAAGCTCGTCCTTTCCGGTCGAATCGACGAGGTGGTGGACACAATTACGACCAATATTCGACATATATGAGGCTTGCCGGAAATGAACACGAACAACGTCACGAAACGATACATTCTGATCGGTGGACTGCTCAGCTTGATTGTTGCCGGCCTGATCGTTGGAGCGATTCGCCCAAATACGCATGCGTCGGCAGCGCAGACAGCGGCTCCTCCGGATATCGAGGTTGTCCGGGTTGCGCAGGAAGATGTTCCGGTCTTTCGCGAGTGGATCGGCACGCTCGACGGCTTAGTCAACGCAGACGTCAGAGCGCAGGTCACCGGGTACCTGCTCACGCAGCCTTATCGGGAGGGTTCGTTCGTCAAACGGGGCCAGCTTCTCTTCCAGATCGACCCGCGGCCATTTCAGGCGGCGCTCGATCAAGCCCAAGGTCAACTGGCGCAAGCCAACGCAGCGCTCGCGAATGCGGAAGCAGTGCAAGGTCGGACCGCACTTGATGTCAAGCGCTACACTCCGCTGGCGAAAGAGCAAGCCGCCACCCAGCAGGACCTCGATAATGCGGTTCAGAACAACCTGGCGGCCATAGCCAGCGTCGAGACGGCCAAAGCTCAGATCAAGACAGCTCAGGCCGCCGTTGAAACCGCGAAGATCAATCTCGATTTCACGCGGCTCGTTGCGCCTATCGATGGCATCGCCGGCCAAGCCCAGCTTCAAGTCGGCGCCCTGGTCAGTCCTAGCAGCGGACCGGTGACTTCCGTTTCCACAGTCGACCCAATCAAAGTCTACTTCACGGTCGGAGAGCCTCAGTATCTTGCGTGGAGAAGACGATTCCCAACCGAGACAAGCCGTGAGGCGGCCGACAAGGATCTACGCCTCCAACTGGTCCTAGCCGACGGTACGACTTATGCGCGCGAGGGCACGTTTTATTTTGCGGATCGCCAAGTCAATGAGAGCACTGGGGCGATTCGTCTCGCCGGGTTGTTCCCCAATCCAGAAAACATTTTGCGGCCTGGCGGTTACGCCAAAGTGCGTGCCGTCATTCAGCTTCAACAGGGCGCATTGCTTGTGCCACAACGTGCGGTGTCAGAGCTGCAAGGGGGCTACCAGGTTGCCGTCGTTGATGGTGACAACAAAGTGAACATTCGTTCAGTCACACTCGGGGAACGGGTCGATAACCGGTGGGTGGTTGCTAGTGGGCTCAATCCTGGGGAACGGATTGTCGTAGAGGGGATTCAGAAGGTGCGTCCAGGCATGCGAGTCAATCCGAAACCGTACAGCACAGAGGCAAGTAATAGGTGATCCAATGTCAACATTCTTCATCAATCGTCCCATCGTCGCGATGGTGATTTCGATCGTCCTGGTGCTGGTCGGTTCTCTCACCATGCTGAATCTGCCAGTCGCACAATTCCCCAATATCGCTCCGCCGGAAGTTCAGATCCTGGCCACCTACGTCGGGGCTGATGCCCAAACGCTGGAACAATCGGTCGCAACTCCCATCGAGCAGCAGATGAACGGTGTGGACAACTTGAACTATATGTACTCGCTGAACGCCGCTGGCAACTCGACCACCAGCTTGATTGTGAACTTCGACGTAAAAACCGATCCAAATACTGATTTCATTCTCGCCCAATCGCGTGAGACACAGGCTGCCTCTCAACTTCCGGCGGAGGTAACTAATTACGGAGTCACAGTTCGAAAATCCGTTACCGCTCCTCTCGTGCTGATTGCCGTGTACTCGCCGCATGGAACCTATGATGCGACCTTTCTGGCGAACTACGCGTTCATTAATCTCGTAGACCCCATCCTTCGGTCGCGCGGCATCGGCAACGTCCAAGTATTTGGAGTGGGTCAGTACGCAATGAGGTTGTGGGTGAAACCGGACCAGTTGGCGAAGCTCGGCATCACTGTCCCGCAGATTATCAGCGCCATTCAAGCGCAGAACACAGTGAACCCCGCTGGGAAAGCAGGCGGCCAACCTGCCCCCAAGGGTCAGGAATTCACTTACACCGTTCTCGCGCAAGGCCGCCTGGTTTCGCCCGAACAATTCGGGCAGATCGTCCTGCGCGAGACGCCCGACGGCGGCATCGTCCGTGTTCGCGATGTTGCCCGAATCGAGTTAGGTTCACAGGACTACAGCGTTGCCAGCCGTTTTAACGGCAAACCAGGCGCAATCATTGCCGCTTATCAATTGCCCGGATCGAACGCGGTTGATGCGGCTGCCGGCGTCAAGAAGCTGATGTCTCAGATGAAGCAGCGCTTCCCAGAGGACATGGACTTCGTCGTTTCCCTGGACACTACTCGTTCGGTGACCGAAGGCATCAAGGAAATCGTTAAAACGCTGTTGATCGCACTCGTCCTGGTAATTCTCGTCGTCTATCTCTTCCTTCAGAGCTGGCGTTCCACGTTGATTCCACTGCTGGCGGTGCCCGTATCCCTTGTCGGTACGTTTGTACTATTCCCGCTGTTCGGTTTCTCTGTGAACACACTTTCTCTCTTCGGTCTCGTCCTAGCGATCGGCCTAGTGGTCGACGATGCCATCGTTGTTGTTGAAGGAGTGGAACGCCACATCGAGGAGGGGTTGTCCCCCAAGAACGCGGCGTTGAAGGCAATGGAGGAACTCTCCGGTCCCGTGGTGGGTATCGCGCTTGTTCTTTCTGCGGTGTTCGTGCCAACAGCCTTCATCCCTGGCATCACGGGCCGTCTCTACCAGCAGTTCGCCGTTACGATCGCCATTTCCGTTCTGCTTTCCGCGTTCAACGCACTTACGCTCAGCCCCGCACTGGCCGCGTTGCTGCTTCGCCCACGGCAGCCCAGCCGCGGGCTCTTGCGGAGATTCTTTGATTGGTTCAACCGCGTATTCGATCGAGCTACGGGTGGCTACGTGCATTGGAGCGGAGTGCTGCTTCAGAAAACCGTAGTCGTGGTTGCATTGCTCGCCGCCTTTGGGATTGCTGCAGCATTCTTCGCTCAACACGTGCCCTCGAGCTTCCTTCCGGACGAAGACCAGGGCTATGCCTACGTCAACGTTCAACTTCCGAACGGAGCTTCGTTAGAACGAACGACCGCGGTCGCGGCAGACGTGGAAAAAATCATCATGAATACGCCGGGGGTCCAATACTCGACGTGCTTTGTCGGCTTCAGTTTGCTTAGTTTCGTTCGCGACACCTACAACGCCACTTTTTTTGTGACGTTTAAGCCTTGGGACGAGCGCACTACGCGGGCTGAGCAATTTCAAACCCTAAAGGCCAATTTGAACCGGGAGTTCAGCAGGCTACCCCAGGCGGTTGTATTCGGTTTTTCCCCGCCCGCGATACCGGGAGTCGGCACTGCCGGCGGATTCACATTCCTGCTGGAAGACCGTTCCGGCGGCGACGTTGAGTTCCTCGCCAAGAATCTGAGCACTTTCCTTGAGGCTGCCCGAAAACGCCCTGAGATTGGCAGCATCAGCACGACTTTCTTGCCGAGCGTCCCGCAGAAATTTGTCGACGTAGATCGGGACAAGGTGTTGAAACAAGGAGTCAATCTGAGCGATGTCTATCGCACGGTCCAAGCCTTCATGGGCGGGTATTTCATCAACTACTTCAATCGCTTCGGCCGTCAGTGGCAGGTGTATATCGAAGCAGAAGGTGAGGACCGCGCGAAAGCCGAGAACGTGGGGCGATTCTACGTCCTCAACAACAAGGGAGAAAACGTACCCCTTTCCACACTCATCACCGTCAAATCGCACCTCGGTCCGGAATTTACCCAGCGCTTCAACGAATACCGTTCCGCGCAAATCAATGGCAGTGCGGCCCCGGGCTATAGCGCCGATCAGGCTACAGCCGCTCTTGAAGAGGTTTTCAAGCAAACGATGCCGAGTGAGATGGGCTTCGATTACTCGGGCATCTCATTTCAGGAACAGAAGGCCCGGCAAGGCGTCCCACCTTCGGTCATCTTTGGACTTTCGCTGTTGTTCGTGTTCTTGATTCTTGCGGCACTCTACGAAAGCTGGTCGCTGCCCTTCAGCGTATTGCTCAGCACACCGGTGGCGGTGTTCGGAGCGTTTGCTGTCCTATGGCTGAGGCGAGTGCTGCTCGGCTTCTTTCTCCCGCCTTACCTGGTCCAAATAGAAAACGATGTTTACTCGCAAATCGGCCTCGTCATGCTCATTGGCCTGGCAGCCAAGAACGCAATTCTGATCGTCGAGTTTGCCAAAGATGAATATGAAAAGGGCAAGCCGCTGGCGGAAGCGGCACTCGAAGGCGCGAGGCTTCGCCTTAGGCCGATCCTGATGACATCGTTCGCGTTCATTTTCGGCTGTGTGCCTTTGTGGACTGCAACCGGTGCCGGTGCCGTAGCACGCCAGATCATGGGAACCACCGTTGTCGGTGGGATGGTCGCCGCCAGCGTGATCGGGATCTTCTTCGTGCCGGCAATTTTTTATCTGGTGGAGAAATGGTTCAGCGCCAGCAAGGAGCCTACGCCCGGAATATCACCGGCCACGTCACCGGTGACAGGAGACTGACATGAACTCTCGCACGAGAATCAGATTGATCGTTGCCCTCCTGGCATCAGCCTTTCTCAGCGCTTGCATGGTCGGCCCCAAGTATCATCGACCCAGCGTCCAAGCTCCGACCGGATTCCGCGATCTGTCGGCGAATTCGCAACTCCAGACTCAGACCGCATCGTATGCAGATCTACCGTGGTGGCAGGTCTTCCACGATCCACAATTGCAGGAACTCGTTCGGACCGCTCTCAAACAGAACTACGATTTGCAGCTTGCGACAGAACGGATTAACGCCGC
>PMUM01000354.1 GCA_003166855.1 Acidobacteriaceae bacterium
CCCGTATTCCGTTTTCTGAGCCGTACGATTTCCTTCATTGGATTGTTGAGTCTGGTGTTGCTCTTCACCGTGCCGCCCAATCAGCGGATGACGGTTGTTTGGTTTGCTGGGCTCACGGCAGCGGTGGGAGGGTCTCTTTGGTTCGTGCGCGGAACCGCGAACGTCTCAGAGCCAACGCCGGATAACAATGGATCACCTATTCCGGCACCGCTTGAGTAATTCGCTATGATTCGTCTTGGATTGATTGGCTGTGGAGCACATGCAGAGAGCGGGCATGCTGTCCCCCTTGCTCGATACAAAGCCGCGCATGCCGGCGAAGTCCTTCTGGCTGCGGTTTGCGATCTGCGGATCGAACGTGCGCTCGACTTCGGCAGAAAGTATGGCTTTCTGGCGGCTTATCGAAACGTCGACGAAATGCTCAGCCAAGAAAACCTCGATGGCTGCATCGCCGTCGTGCCGCCGGAGAATATTTCTGAACTTGGAATCAAACTGCTGAACCTGGGTATTCCCTGCGTAGTGGAAAAGCCTCTCGGAGCATCGCTGGCCGAGGCGCAGGCGCTCCGGGACTGCGCTGCCGCAACGAAGACTTCGAATATGGTTTCCGTGAACCGGCGCTTCATGCCGGTTCTCAAGCGAGCGATCGAGTGGACCAGCAATGCCGGCCGTCTTCGCTACGTACACTGCACTCTCGCCCGGCACGCCCGCCAGGAGCCCGAGTTCCTCTGGGCCACAGCGGTCCACGCGGTAGATACTTTGTGCCACATAGCGGGTCAGGTTGTCGCATTTGACGTGCGCACTCTGAAGGCGCCCTCAGGAGCAACAGCGTGGTACGCCCTGGACCTGCAGTTCGAGAACGGAATTTCTGGACGTGTCGATGTGCTGCCTTCAGCGGGAATGGTGGAAGAAACCTATGACCTATTCGGCGACGGCTTCCGCTCGTCCGTCACTTGCCCCTTCGGTCCCCAACTCGGGTGGCGCTGCTTCCGGGACGGCAGACGCGTCGAAGAGGAAAATGTATCCGCTGAGACGCCTGAAGACATTGTGAATGGTTGCTATGACGAAGCTGCAGCGTTTATTGAAGCCCTACGCGGCGGTACTCCAAAGCCATCGATTGCCGAAATGTTTCCGTCGGTCGAACTCTGCTTCGCGATCGCTCGGATTGCGAACGATAGCTCGGCTCGCTAACGCAAGTCTGCGGCGAAATCGATTCCTAGCGGCAGCCCTCAAACGCCCTTTCGCCAGCCGTGATCGTTCTCTCCCTTGAGTTCCACGGTGATTGAGCCGTCCGGGTCAACTGGCTGTTCACATGCCCAGGCGATCGGCTTTCTTACGCCGCTGCGAATCTCAAGCTGGGCGGAAAGATTGACCTTGCCGCTGTAGCCCTGAGGAAGCAGAAAGGACGCTTGCCGGAGGCCGCCGCCGTGAGGATGTCCTGCATCGAGCGCTCCTCGCAAACTGATTTTTCCGTCGGGACTTTCCAAGTGCAGCCACAGAACTCCCGGAACCCCTGCTACTCCACGGTTGCTGACGCATACGATCACTTCGAAAGTGCCATACCTCTTTCGTTGCCATACCCACGAGGGCCGCAGACGGTATCCCAGACCGGTCCGGAGACGTTCGAATCCGCGAGGGTACACCTCGTTGTACCGCGTCAGATTGTCCGCTTCGGTCCACAGGGCCCAGTAATTCGCGCGCAGATCGAGAACGTGCAGCATGTAGTTTTCCATCACGTTGATTCCGGTCACGTCTGGTTTGAGTGTCTGCGTGTCGTACTGGCGGAGGTAACCATCCTCGAGGATGGCCGCGGTCCAAGGCGGGCGATTGGCTAGCTCATCGATCTGAATCGGTTCCTCGACGATAATACTGTCCGATCGCATCCACGCGCCTGTCCGCACGGCCATGTCAATCACGGTGCGGTTGCCGACGTTGCTGATATCTGGCTGCGTATTGACCGCGAGGGGCGTTTTCTTCCATGTGTCGAGTTGACGCGCCGTCATATTCACGAAAGTTCGCTCCGCTGTGACGTAATCCGGGAAAGGATTGGGAAAGTTGCTGGTGTGTCCTTCGCCCCAGAAGCCGTACTGCATCAGATCCATCCATTCGATTAGTGGATCACCCTCAAACTCGGCCGCCAATAAATCGTTCAACTCCGCGAATGCTTTCTGAAATTCGGGATGGTCATAGCGCGGTTCCCGAAATTGGGCATCGCTCTGGCCGGGGATGCGTCCGATTTTTACTAGCGGAATTCGCTCGCGCAAGAATGGAGGAAGGGCAACCTGTTCCGGCTGAAAAGAATAGTTGGACAACTGAATACGAAACGCGACGCGCAGGCCTTTGCGCTTGGCCGCGTCCATCGTCAGAGCCCAAACCGGATCGAGATCGAGCCGTCCCGGGCGAGATTGCACGTTGCGCCAATCGCAGCGAATGTAGAGAACATCCACGAACGGCAGGCTGGAGATCTTCTCCACGTGCTGCTCGAGCGTTTCCCGGCCCGCCCGCGCAGCCAATGACGGCCCGCTCTCTTCCCAGGTGTAGCCGACTAGTCCGAGTCCAGGATTACGGAGAGGCCGTTCGGATGGCGTGGTAAACAGCACTGTTTGCCAGCCCTGGTCCTGGTCGATATCAAACGGACCCTGATTCAGGCGTTCTGCGGTGGCCGGACCAAAGTGTAGGTCGCAGCCTTGAGACGGGTGAGTTGAACCACCGGCTCGGGCTAATGCCGGCAACAGTACTGCACCTTTCAACAGATCTCTGCGACGCATTTGCGTGGTTTCCTTTTGGGGCGGAATTTTGTCAAAAGGCGAGAACAAAAATCTTACGACAAACTGCCGAGCACCCGACCTTGTTAATTTTCTACGAGCGTGCCGTTGAGAATTAAGGTCAACCCCCCGGAGTTGTGCGCGACGCCGACATCGGTGCAGTTATTCAAGATGAAATCAGCGCCCGCGCGCCACAGCTCTGCCTCTTCGACGGTGGTACGGAAAGCGATGACTCTCGCCCCAGCCGCCTTGCCGGCGCGGATCCCCGCGGGAACATCTTCCACCACAACGCACTCAGACGCGGTAAATCCCAACTTTGCGGCGGCCTTTACAAATGGTTCTGGATGCGGCTTGCCCAGCGTCACGTCGGTGGAGGTCACGATCCGCTCTGGAACCGGTAAACCGGCCGCGCGCAGCCGGACTTCGGCCAGCGACCGCGTGCAGGAAGTCGCAATCGTCCAAAGTTCCGCCGGAAGCTGCAGCAGCAATTCGCGCGCTCCGGGAAGGGTTATGATTCCGTCCGCGTCCTGCATCTCGCGACGCTCAATCTCGCGGTTTTCCGCCGCGTGATCAGCATTCGGTAAATANNGTCGAATCGATCAAGACACCGTCCAAGTCAAACAGAACACCGCTGCAACGAATTTCATTCATTTCCGGCCTCGTGCGGGCAGTGAACCACGCAAATCCGGACAAGCAAGCGTTTGATTGTCACTTTACTTTCGTTTACTGTATCATGCGTTTCGAATTCTTTCTTATTTGCATCGAGAAAGGCTGGAACCATCTGATGTCGGTTACTTCCGTCCCGCCGGCTGATTGGCTGCAAACGATCTGCAAATCTCAACCGATCGCGGCCGAAATGCTGGCGCGAAGCCCCGAAGAGCAGCACCGGCTGGGCTATTTCCACACGCTGCGCGAAATTTGCCAGCAGCCTTCGACGTGGATATGTACGAGTGAGTTAATGAGGCAATCCGCGCCTGCCTTATCCCGGTTAATCGAAGGAATTTCCAGCCTCACCTTCTCTGGCTCGGGCAGTTCTGACTATGCTGGCGACTGCGTGCGCATGGCGCTGCAGAGGGAACTCGCCATCAATACCCGGGCCGTCCCGGGAGGCACGCTCCTCACGCACGGCAGCCGTGCTCTCCCCATTGGCAGACCGGGATTGATGGTGTCGCTGGCGCGTTCAGGAGACAGCCCAGAGAGCGTGGGCGCGCTCGCCCTGATGCTCAAGATCGAGCCCAAGATCCGCCATCTCGTGCTGACGTGTAACGGGCAAGGAAAACTGGTGACCACCTTCCAGGATAATCCCAAGGTGACGGCAATCACGCTTGACGAGCTTACAAACGACAAGAGTCTGGTGATGACCAGCAGCTTCACAAATCTGCTGCTGGCCGCGCGCTTCCTGGGCCTGCTGGGACATCCAGATCGATATCGGGAAGTCTGTGAACATCTGAGCGGGATCGCTTCGGATCTGATACATAGGCATCTTGGGACGTTGGCTGAGGTGGCGAAGGCTCCCTTTAGGCGTGTCCTGTTCCTAGGCAGCGGTTCGCATTTTGCCGGAGCGCGGGAGGCTGCACTCAAAATGCTCGAAATGACAGCAGGCCGGGTGAGCACGATGTGTGAGAGTTACCTCGGCCTCCGACATGGTCCTATGAGCTACGTGCAGCAAGACACTCTGGTGATGTGCTTCTTGTCTTCACATCCGACGCTGCGGGCTTACGAGACCGACCTGCTGCTTGAACTGGATAAAAAGGGGTTGGGGATGCGGAAGGTCATTATTGGCGAAAAGATACCAGTCGAACTGATCCGAGGCCATGACGCGGCGATCGAGTGCCAAGGCTTGAGCCGGCTAGGAGACGAAGACTTTACGGCGATCTGTGTCATTGCCGGGCAACTCCTGGCCTTCTTTCGCTCCCTCGGCGAGGGATTGCGTCCCGATTCGCCTTCCGAAGACGGGGTTATCAGTAGAGTGGTTCAGACTTTCGCTCTGTACTGTCCCGAGCCCTGAGGGCGGCGTCCAAGTTCGCGTACCGTGGCAGTTCGGGGGAGGGTTCCCGCCACCTTCGCTTTTGTTTCTTCATTTTTCTTCATTTACTATTCTTTGTTTACTTTTGGCATTCAATGTGATAGAAAGCTCCGCGATAGAAACTCACCGCAATTCTTGGGGGATCACTATGAAGTCGGTGAAATGCTTTGCGTTACTTCTCACCCTGCTAATGGGCGCCGCCAATTTAGTGTTCGCGCAAGGAACTGACTTGGGCACAATCCGAGGCACCGTGAAGGACGCGAGTAGTGCGGTCATTGGCAACGCGAAAGTGACCGTCACCGACCTCGAGACGAACACTTCGCGGCAGACCAATACGAATGGAGCGGGCGATTTTGAGGTCTTCGGCCTGAAGTCCGGCCGCTATAAGGTATCGGTCACTGCGGGTGGGATGACTACGGAAGAGATTAACGATGTGCTTGTGAATGCAAGTTCGACTGTGGGGGTCGACGTAACCCTGCGTGTGTCCGGGGGCGGGGAAAAGATTGAGGTCTCGGCGTCAGCTGTGACTATCAATACCGAGAATCCAACCATTAGCGACACCATCGGTCATCAGTCCGTGATTGATCTGCCACGCGACACTCGCGATATCTATTCGTTCTTGTACTTGAATCCTAATATCACGGGGGCGGACGAACCGGGAGATTTCAAGTTCATCGGCGGACAAAGCTATGGTGGCAGTTTCTCAGTAGACGGACAGCGCTCCAACGGAGGTATATTCGGTTCCCAAACCGACAGCAAGCCTTCGCTCGAGGCGGTCGACGAACTCAACGTTCTCTCCAACAGCTTTAGCGCGGAATACGCGGGTACAGCGAACATTCGCATTACCACCAAACGCGGGCAAAATCAGTTCCACGGTTCGGCTTTCTACAACAATGCCAATTCGGCCCTGGCTGCACTCTCGCTGCAGGATCTTGCTGGGATCGCTGATTTTCAGCCGAATGCATTTGCCTCGAAATATCCCACGCCCTATTTCAACATCAATGATCTCGGCGGATCCTTAGGTGGCCCGATTAGAGGACTAAAACGCACATGGTTTTTTGCGGCTTATGAGCGGGACTACGACGTTTCGCCCGCGAACATCTCGACGACAAAACTTGCTCATCCGTCGCTTTGGACAGGAAATTTTTCCGGGATGACGGACAATAGCGGGTCCACGCCGGTGTATAACGAACCCGACGTGCCCGCTGGTGTCGTGCTCACGGCACAAGAGATTGCTGACGATACGGTTGGTGGCGCCGGCCAGCAGTTTTTACAAATACCGTCGCGGCTCCTGAACCCGTCGGTTCAGACTCTGATTACCAAGTACTTTCCGCACATTGGCACAACGGCGCCTATTGATCCAACGACAGGCCGGATTCCTAGCTTTCAGACGCAACTGCCTGGACGGGACACGCTGGATACCGGCTCTCTGCGCATCGATCATGATTTCAGCGAAAAAGATCACGTTTACGCCAGCTATAACACATCAGCGGAAACCAGTGCGACAAGTCCGGTTGTGGCTCCGTATACGGGACTTGGTCTGACGCAAAATAATCGTCAAAATCAAACCGTGCAACTTTCTTACACGCGTATCTTTAAGTCGACTCTCGTCAACGAAGCGCGCGCTGGATTCAACAAGCAGAATTTGCTGGAGCACAGCAACACCACGCTGGAAGGTTTCCTCTCCAGCATCGGTTTTGATGCGGCTGATATCACGGCTTATGGTTCGGTGGTTGGTCCGTTTGCGCTGACTACGCTCGGGCATCCCGCCATCAGCTTCAACAACACCTTTGCGACTTTTACCAACGGCGGCCGCAATACATATCGGCCGCAGGATCAGGATCTGATCACTTTCGGAGACACTCTGACATGGGTACGGGGAAAGCACAATCTGCGGGTGGGAGCGGATTTTGTGCGCAATCAGGCGGTGGACGGGTTTGCCCTTAATCGCGGAAACCCCCGAGGCTCGATGACCTACACGAACCCCACCACTTGTGCCGCCAATCCCTGTGTTGATAGCAATGCGGATCCATTTGCAGAGTTTCTGTTGGGCCTGCCGCCAACCAGTGCTAGCTATGTCTTGCAGGCGCGGCCTCCAATGAATGTCTATAACTGGGAGGAAGGATACTACGCTCAGGACGACTGGAAAGTTTCGTCAAAGCTCACATTGAACGTCGGTCTTCGCTATGACCTGATCACTCCTTTTATCGAAAAGGACGATCTGTTGATCAACTTCGACCCCGCGGGCAAGAATCCGACTGGAAATCCGGGAGTGTTCATCATTCCCTCGGCGAAGACTTTGCCCTACGTGGACACGCGGATCGCGAGCTATGGATATATCACCGCTTCGCAGGCGGGTTTGGGCCGTGGCCTTGTGCGTACGGACAAGAACAATATTGCACCGCGCCTGGGCTTCGCCTACAGGATAGGGGGTAAATCGGTGTTGCGAGGGGGCTGGGGCGTCTTCTATCCGACTTCCGCAGCGCAGGGAATCCGCGACGCCATCGGAACCAATCCATTCAACCAGGGAGTTACCTCGAGAACGACGCTCCAGGGATGGCCAAGCGCTTCGCAGGATGGGATCAGTCCTATCACCGGTGGAACGGTACAAGGATTTGGCAATTCTGTGACCGCCAATGCCATACCGTTAGGCCTCCAAAGTCCACGCATCCAGCAATACAACGTTACCTTTGAACGCGAGATCGTGCGCGATGGAACTCTGCGGGTATCTTATCTCGGCACACACATGAACGGCTTAATTGCGGGCAAGGATTTAGATGAGCTTGCTCCGAACACGACTCCTTTCGGTACAACTCAGGGAGACGGTGTCACGATCTGCGATCCTACGCAGGGAGACTGTGCCTACTCGCCAGCGGACTTGGCTCGACTGCCCTACCCGCTAGTCGGTGAGTTTCTGCTCACCTACGGAAACTACGGGTATGCAAACTCCAACTCCTTCCAAACCGAATTCACGCGGCGCTACAAGACCGGCTTTATGTTGGATATGTCCTACACATATCTCGATCAGAAGAGCAGTGCATTGGACACCGCGAACTCCAGCCTGGGTGGAATCGCCTATAACCCATTTAACCCTAACTCGGACTACGGCACCGATGGCTACGTCTCCAGGCACCGTTTCATTGCCTATGGAATTTACGATCTGCCCGTCGGACGGACCCATCGAATTGGCCATTCGTTCTCGAGGCTGGCTGACACTCTACTTGGCGGCTGGCAGACGACTTTCAACATGTTTGCCAAATCCGGACAAGGTTTTACGCCGTTCTGGGCATGCGATGACTGTGATCCGGTAGAGCCCGGGAACATCGCGGTTTCATCGATCGATGCAGTGGGAGATTTCAACACCGAGCCCTCATTCCGTCCGCTAGTATTGAACAACAGCATCAATACCGGGAAAAAAGGGAGTAACGCCATCATTTGGAACGCCGGTTCGTTTGGGCTGCCCTCGGTCGGAGCTGACCTGTTAAGCAATGCGGCCGTTGCCAAGAGGAATATGCTGACGGGCCCAGGCGCTTGGGGCTTGAATTTGGGTATTCACAAGGCCTTCCCAATCGGAGAGCGCGTGGTGGCAACCCTCGGGGCTGATTTCGACAATATTTTCAATCACCCCCTGCTTGCGCCGGATGCTAACTTCGGCGGCGGTGGAGGCACGTTCGCAGAACTGGGCGACTTTAACATCAGGGTCGACCAAACCACCGGAGCGGTGCTGCCGATTGCAGCTTCCGACGTCAACATCAATCCCGTTTTTGGCCAACTGACAAATAGTTTCCCCCAGGAAGGCGTGCTCAGCCAGCGGACCATTCGTCTGCGGCTGCGAATCACTTTCTAGTTGCAGGCATGAGTTAGCGTGGGGAACTGGAGTGGCTGTGCTCGAGCGAGGGGCGACAGCCACACGATCCGATGAAACTCCATTTTTTTGGCGCAATTATTGTCGTAGTGTGCTTTACGAGCGCTTTTGCCGAGCGGCCCGGAGGTTTTCGCGTCATTGGGCCGGGCGGTGGCGGTGCCATGTTCAATCCCACCATCAGCCCGCACGACCCCAACACCGTACTGATCTCCTGCGACATGACTGGTTCTTACATTACTCATGATGGCGGGCGCAGTTGGCGCATGTTTAACTTGCGCGGCGTCGTGAATTTCTTTGTCTTCGACCCGCTGGATCCGAAGACGATATATGCTCACGCGACGGGTTTATGGCGCAGCACGGACGACGGCGAACGGTGGGATCTGGTGTATCCCAGTCCTTCGGCGGTCAAGGGCGTGAAGATGAGTTCGGATCACTCCGACGAGCAGATTCTTGCCGATCCGGATCCATTGAGCGAGATTGCAGCCTTGGCGGTTGATCCTTCCGACTCCAAGACTCTTTACGCCGCCGCTGGGACTAAGGAGAGTCCCGCGCTCTTTGCTTCGCACGACTACGGAAAGAGTTGGCAAAAACAAGTGGGCTTGCCCGATGTTCCGCGTCATCTCTGGGTGGACCCGAATTCCGCGGCCGATGGCCGTAGATTGTTTCTAGCAAGCGCACACGCGATCACGATAATTAGTCCCGGAGGTGTGCGCGGTTTCCCGTTCCCCACGCCTCTCAGTGACATTTCGATGGGTTTTGATTCGGGTCCGCAGGCGACTATTTATGCCACTTCAGAGCAGGGCATCTACCTTTCGAATGATGCAGGGGCGAATTGGCGCAAGAGTGACCTGCCGGGCGTGGGAGCGAAAGTGCGTGCCATCGCGACCAGTCTGCATCATCCGGAGACGGCATACGTCTCCTACGATCGGTTGAGGGCCGATGGAAAGTCCTGGATGGGCGTGGCCAAGACCACCAACTCTGGCTCCGACTGGAAGTTAGTGTGGAAAGAATCAGCGGTCGCGGCAAAAAACGTCAACGACGCGTGGATCACCGAGCGCTTTGGGCCGGCTTGGGGAGAAAATCCTCTAACCCTCACCGTCGCTCAACAGGACGCAAATCTGGCGTATGCTACCGACCTCGGAAGAACCATGCGGACGGTTGACGGAGGCGCAACGTGGGCAGCCGTCTATTCACGCAAAGTAGATGACATGGGCTGGACCAGCCTCGGTCTTGACGTCACCACCACCTACGGAATTCATTTCGACCCGTTTGATCCAAAGCGCCAGTTCATTACCTATACCGATATCGGATTGTTCCGCAGCGAAGACGGCGGCGCCTCGTGGACCAGTTCAACGGCCGGAGTGCCCAGAGACTGGATGAACACGACGTATTGGGTCGTCTTCGACCCCAAGGTGCGCGGCCGGATGTGGAGCGTTAACAGCTATACTCATGATCTTCCTCGCCCGAAGATGTGGCGGCATAACTCGGTACTGCATTACAAAGGTGGCGTTTGCCGCAGTAATGACGGCGGAAAGCACTGGAC
>PMUM01000364.1 GCA_003166855.1 Acidobacteriaceae bacterium
CGATGTTCTGCCAGAAGAGGTGACTCGGATCGTAGTTGCACCCCACGTTCGGTCCGGCGATCGAGCGCAGCCGCAGCATGGTCTCCGGGTTATACACGACAAACCCCGGGTGCATCTCGACCGCAATCTTCACGCCGTGGTCGGCGGCAAACTTTGCGTGCTCGACCCAATAGGGCGCGACGACTTCGTTCCACTGCCAATCCAGCACCTTGANNGGTAGTCGGGCGGCCAGGGGCAAGTGACCCAGTTGGGAGCCGTCGCATTCGGCGAGTCTCCGGGACATCCTGAAAAATCCACCATCATCGGGACTCCCAGCTTTTCGGCCAGCAGAATCGTCTTGCGGCTTACCTCGCGATCCAGCTTCGCGCGATCTTTATCCGGGTGCAACGGGTTGCCGTGACAACTCAACGCGCTGATCTTTGCGCCGTGATCCGCCAGAACTTTCTGGAACTCAGCCAATGCGGCCGGATTTTCGAGCATCGAGAGCTTGCAGTGAGCATCGCCCACGTAGTTTCCCGTGGCCAGTTCGACGGTATCAATATGGAGTGCTGCGAGTTTCCTAAGGACGACCGTCAGCGGCAGTTGCGACAGCAAAGGAGTAAAGACCCCAACGCGCATAATCCTGTTCTCTCCTGAAATTGGCCGGCATCATTCTATCGCAGACGCCTTATGTTACCTTTTAGGTCGACTGGACTGGGCTTTCATGCCCAGACGGTCGCGCGAAACGAATTCGTTGGAGGGAGATCGCTTGCGTCCAGCTCGAATCGCTACAATTCTCTTTCTGTTCTTGCCCATTCTTATGACCGCACAGAATCAGGCGGCGGTGGATCCCTCGCTCCCGCCTCCGCCTCACGAAAAGCAAGTGCGTCTCAAGCACGTTCTGGTGATCGGTCAAACCAAGGGATTCGAGCACGACTCGGTGTCCAGTGGGATGGTTGCCATCTACAACATGGGCCGTGACAGCGGCCTCTGGGATGCCACGCTTCGCACCGATGTCGAACTGATCACGAAGAAGGACCTGGGAAGAAACGCGAAGACTCTCAATTACTTCGATGCCCTCGTTTTTGTAAGCACAACAGGCGAACTTGACCTCGACGACAGCCAGAAGGCCGATATGATGTCGTTCATCAAGGACGATGGCAAGGGCTTTGTCGGCGTTCATGCTGCCCTCGACACGAATTACAAATGGCCGGAATACGGTGAAATGATTGGCGGATGGTTCGACCAGCATCCGTGGTCCACGTTCAACGCGCCGATCATCAACGAAGATCCGAACTTTCCTGCGGTCCGCCACTTTCCCAAGGCCTTCCTGAAGTACGACGAAATCTACCAGCCGAAGGAGTGGTCGCGCGAAAAGGTCAATGTGTTGCTCAGTCTCGATCCGTCGAAGCTGAACTATGCTAACAATCCACGCGTCCACAGAACGGATCACGATTTCGCTGTGGCCTGGGATAAGACATATGGCAAGGGACGCGTTTTCTATTCGACTCTTGGCCACACCGAGGAAGCCTGGAGCGACCCTGACATTCCCAAGATGTATTTTGAAGCGATCAAGTGGGTGCTGGGCATGACCGAAGGCAGCACGACAAGTCATCCGCGGCCGCAAACGTCTGCCGAGCAGCACTGAGGCCCCGATGAATCTTCTACATGCAACTCGGCATGGCAGCCCTCTAGCGCTGTTGCTCGTGAGCGTTGTGGTTTCCGCGGCGCAAACGCCTGCCAACGGCAAGCCAGTCAGCGGGCTCGAACAAATCGCCGCTGCGGCGAAAGCGTACTCACCCGATCTGGTGCAGCAAGGGCGAGCCCTGTTCCGCAAGGATTGCTCCTTCTGCCACGGCCGCGATGCTGGCGGCGGAGAGACCGGGCCCGACCTGACGCGCTCTAAGTTGGTAGCCGCCGATGTCGACGGAGACAAGATCGGCCCCGTCGTGCGCAGCGGGCGCCCCGACAAAGGTATGCCGCCCTTTGATCGTACGGATCAGGAAGTCGCCAGTCTGGTGGCCTTTATTCACACGCAACAAGCCAATGCGCTCGCGAGCGCCGGCGGCCGCGGGGGCAGTGGCGGACGGAAAGGAGTGGATGCATCGGATCTCCAAACCGGAAACGTCGAGGCCGGCAAGCGCTACTTCGAAGGGGCGGGCGGATGTGCAGGGTGCCATTCGCCGACCGGCGATCTGGCCGGAGTCGCAACGCGTTACAGCGGCCTTGAACTCGAGGAGCAGATGCTGTATCCGAAGCACGCGAAGCCGAAAGTCTCAGTCACGTTCGCCTCGGGTCAGACGATTACGGGCACCTTGGGATATCTGGACGAGTTCACCGTTGGCGTCATCGATTCCACGGGTACATATCGATCGTGGCGGACCCGCGACGTGCAATACAAAGTGGACCAGGCCTTGAATGCTCATGTGGAGCTGTTTCCTAAATACACAGATGCCGATGTCCACAACCTGATGGCGTACTTGCAAACGCTGCGCTAGCACGAAGCCTTGTTTCTGATGGGAGAAGTCTGGGGGATACCAAGCGATATGAATCGTGTGAGACGTGTATTTTTGGTTGCGGCGATCGCAATGATCGCGCTTGCATCCTCCAGCATCATGCTGGCGCAGGCACCGGATGATCAAATGCTTCTGCATCCACCGGCCGGTAGTTGGCCGGGGTACCACGGTGATTATTCCGGCAGGCGCCACAGTTCGCTGAATCAGATCACGCCGCAGAACGTAGGCAGTCTCGCCCTCGCTTGGGCTTTCCAGACGAGCCAGGGTGCGCCCATCAAATCTTCTCCAGTGCTGGTCGATGGCATTCTTTACTTCACTGTTCCGGACAACATTTGGGCTGTGGATGCGCGCTCCGGCCACTTGATCTGGCGTTACAACAAACCGACGAGCCAAGGGGAGCACATCGGCAATCGCGGCGTCGCCATGTACAGAGGCTCTCTTTTCTTCTCCGAACCCGACGCGCATCTCGTATCGCTCAACGCGAAAGACGGAACCGTTCGTTGGAAGGTAGAGATTGGAGACGTCACAAAAGGCTATTGGACCAGCATGGCTCCCCTTATCGTTGGGAACCACGTGCTCATCGGCGTCTCCGGAGATTTCGATAACTTGAGCGGCTACATCCGGTCGATCGATCCGGAAACAGGTGCAACGCAATGGCAGTGGAATTCGACGCCTCTCGCGGGAACTCCAAATCAAACGACCGGCGGAATGACGTGGATGACGGGCACGTATGATCCCGATCTCAATCTTGTGTACTGGGGAACCGGAAACCCGACTCCCGTGCTGAACGGCTCAACGCGGCCGGGCGACGATCTTTATACGTGTTCCATCGTGGCGCTCAATCCGGACACGGGCAAGCTGGTGTGGGCCTTCCAGGCGTCGCCGCACGATACGCACGACTGGGATGCGGTCGAGACTCCTGTATTGGCGGATGGAGACTTCCACGGCGAGCCGAAGAAGATGCTCATGCAAACTTCGCGCAACGGCTACTTCTTTGTTCTGGACCGCACTAACGGCAAGAATCTCCTGACCGCTCCCTTCGGTCCAGTGAACTGGACCCTTGGAATCGATAAGCAGGGCCGCCCGATTCCAAATCCCGCCAAGGAGCCGGCTCCCGACGGACGCCTCATTGCGCCCGACGAGGGGGGCATGACCAACTATCGCTCCCCCAGCTTCGACCCGAAGACCGGCTTGTTTATTGTCAGCGCCCATCCCAGTTGGAGCCTCTACTTCGCCAAGCCAGCCGATGGAGTCTACGGATGGGCGGGTGCGGACTATGACGTTTGGGGTAAGGGCGTGCTCGATGCCATCGATTACCAGACCGGCAAGATACGTTGGAGCCATGAACTCGGGCCCGAAGGGTCGGGTGCGGGCGTCTTGACCACAGACTCAGGGCTCACCTTCACGGGCGACGCGATGGGCAACTTCCTGGCACTGGATTCGAGGGACGGCAAGACTCTTTGGCACGCAGGTTCGGGGTCACATATTGTCAGCTCACCGATTTCGTACGAACTCGACGGGCGTCAATACGTGCTGACCAGCAGTGGCAGCGTGCTGTTCGCATGGGCCCTCCCGCAGGCGCAGTAGAGCTCTTCGCAGCAAGTCGACAGACGTTCCCTCACTATCTAAGGGCTTGGAATCGCCAGGATGCCCGCTCCGAGGCGGATTCTCGCTAGGCCACAGCTAAAACAGCGATAAGAACTCTGAATCCTTTTTCCAGTTGGCGAAATCTATTTCCGATAACTGCGCGTGCTGTGACCGACCGCCGCCTGACAATAACCAATTGTTCTGTTCCAGATTTGGGAGAACTGTATGGCGAAAAGAATGATCCTGATGTTAGTTGTGGTTGCCGCCCTTTTGGGGGGCCTCGGATTTGCAAAATTCCGGCAAGTTGAGGCTGCAATTGCCCAGGGTGCAAGCTTCCAGCCTCCGCCAACTGCGGTCACAACCGTGGTCGCTCAGAGGGAGACGTGGCCCTCGACGTTGTCGGTGATCGGTACGGCGGCTGCGGTTGAGGGAGTCACCGTGAGTGCCGACTTGCCGGGCACGATCGACAAAATCCATTTTGAGTCGGGCCAATGGGTGCACGAGGGGGACGTTCTGGTCGAACTCGATACCCGCCAGGAGCAGGCGCAGTTGGCCAGTCTTGAGGCTCAGCGCGATTTGGCCAAGATCAACTACGGCCGCGCCCAGGAACTGGTAAAGGCTGGGGTCATCTCCAAGTCTGAGTATGACAATGCCTCTGCCCAGCAGAAGGCGACCGAGGCGCAGGTCGGTGACATTCGCGCCGCGATTGCTCGCAAGACGATCCACGCTCCGTTCGCGGGAATGTTGGGAATTCGGCAGGTCAGTCTGGGTCAATATCTGGCGGCAGGGCAGTCGATTGTCTCCCTGCAATCTGTGAGCCCGATCTATGTGAATTTTGGAGTGCCCCAGCAAGAGACTCCCAAAGTGATACCCGGCCATGTTCTGCGCGTCACGAACGGCGAACTTCCAGGCATGGCGTTCACCGGCCGCATCACAGCGCTCGATTCGGTCATCAATGAGCAGACGCGAAACATTCAGGTGCAGGCCACGGTCACCAACAAAGACAATAAATTGCGTCCTGGAATGTTTGTGCAAGTCGAGCTTCCGCTCGGCCAGCCGCGCCAGGTTGTTCCGTTGCCGGCGTCGGCCATCAACTACGCGCCCTACGGTGACTCGGTGTTCATCGTCGCCGAAATGAAGGACGCGAAGGGGAACACCTACCGCGGCGTGCGCCAGCAAGTGGTCAAAGTCGAGGGCTCGCGGGGAGATCAGGTGGCAATCATTTCCGGAATTAACCCTGGAGACGAGGTTGTCAGTTCCGGAGTGTTCCGGCTGCGCAATGGAGCCCCAGTTCAAGTGAACAACACGGTTAAACCCGCAAACAGCGCCAGTCCCAAGCCTGAGGATAGCTAAACGTTACGGCTAAACGTTACTGCTAAACGCGGCTTGTCCCTGGAGGAACGTTCATGAAGTTCACGGATTTATTTGTTAAGCGTCCGGTTCTGGCGATTGTTGTAAACCTGGTCATCCTGATCGCCGGCCTGCAAGCCATTCGCTCGCTGAGTGTGCGGCAGTATCCGCGCAGCGACATCGCGGTCGTGCAGGTCACGACCGTATATGTCGGCGCGAACGCCGATCTGGTCCGCGGTTTCATTACGACGCCGATTGAGCGCGTCATTGCCAGCGCCGACGGCATCGACTACATGGAGTCGACGAGTGCGCAGGGCTTGAGTACGATCCAGGTGCACCTGAAGATCAACTACGATACCACCGCGGCTCTGACTCAGATCCAGGCAAAGGTGGCGCAGGTCCGCAATGATCTTCCTCCGGATGCTCAAATCCCGGTAATCGACCTGCAGACCGCCGACACTCAGTTCGCGGCGGTTTACCTCGGATTTTCTTCCGCCGACCTCGATCAGAATCAAATCACCGACTACTTGACCCGTGTAGTGCAGCCCAAGCTGAGCGCGATCAGCGGTGTGCAGCGCGCCGACATCCTGGGAAATCGAACGTTTGCGATGCGCATCTGGCTCAAGCCTGGGGAAATGGCCGCACGCGGCGTCTCTCCTTCCGACGTGCATGACGCTCTTTCGCGCAACAACTATCTTTCGGCTCTGGGAAGCACCAAGGGTTCCATGGTGTCCGTGAACCTGATCGCAAACACCGACCTGCGGACTCCGGATGAGTTTCGCCAGATGGTGGTGAAGCAGCAGAACGGCGTGGTGGTCCGACTCGGAGAGATCGCGGACGTCGTTCTGGGTGCTGAGAATTACGACCAGGATGTCCGCTTCAACGGCGAAACCGCCACCTTCATGGGTATCTGGGTCCTTCCCACGGCAAATTCGCTGGAAGTGATTCGCAACGTGCGCCAGGCTCTACCAGGAATTCAAGCGCAATTGCCCACGGGCATGAAGCTGGGAGTTCCCTACGACTCGACGGAGTACATTCAGGACGCGATCAACGAAGTGCTGCACACTTTGGTGGAGACGCTGCTGATCGTGGTGGTCGTGATTTTCCTGTTCCTCGGTTCGTTCCGCTCCGTGCTGATTCCGGTGATCGCGATTCCGATCTCGCTGATCGGAGCTGTGTTCCTCATGCTTCTGGCCGGTTTCACGATCAATCTTCTGACCCTGCTGGCGATTGTGCTCTCAGTGGGCCTGGTCGTGGACGATGCCATCGTCATGGTGGAGAACGTCGAGCGCCACTTGCATCTTGGGAAGTCTCCATTCCAGGCTGCGAAAGACGCTGCTCGCGAGCTGGTGGGACCGATCATCGCCATGACGATCACGCTCGCCGCGGTATACGCACCGATCGGAATTCAAGGCGGGTTGACCGGCGCTCTGTTCCGCGAATTCGCATTCACGCTGGCCGGCGCAGTCGTCGTGTCGGGTGTCGTTGCTCTCACGTTGTCACCGATGATGGGTTCGAAGTTGCTGCGCTCCGGGGATACGGAGCGGGGCTTCGCGGGAATCGTCAACCGGCGCTTCGAGAGCGTGCGAAGCCTTTACGGCAGGCTTCTGGCGGGGACGCTGCAGTATCGTCCAGTCGTGCTCACGCTCTGGGCAATTGTGGCTGTGCTGATGATTCCGTTTTATATGTTTTCCCAGCGGGAACTGGCGCCGGCCGAGGATCAGGGTGTGGTGTTCGGCGTTATTCAGTCGTCCGCGAACTCCACGCTGGATCAAACGAATCTGTTCACCCAGCAGGTCTACGACGTATACCACTCGTTTCCGGAGAGCGCGAGCATCTTTCAGATCACGAATCCAAACGGCGGCTTCGGGGGCATGGTCACCAAACCATGGAGCCAGCGGACGAAGACGACGCAGCAATTGCTGTTGGAATCAAGCGGAAAGCTGTCCAAGATTTCCGGCGTTCGGGTCATTCCATTGACGCCGCCGCCTCTTCCTGGGGGCGGTAACTTCCCGGTCGATTTTGTGATTGCCTCCGCGGCCGAGCCACAGCAGGTCAGTCAACTGGCCGAACGGATCGTGAAGAAGGCGATGGCCAGCGGCCTCTTCATCTTTGCGGACACCGATGTAAAGTTCGACCAGCCCCAAACGGAAGTGGTGTTTGACCGCGACAAATTGCGCTCCCAAGGAGTGGACCTGAGCCAGGCCGGTCAGGACCTTTCCACCATGCTGGGTGGAAACTACGTCAACCGTTTCAGCATTCAGGGACGCAGCTACAAGGTGATCCCGCAGGTCAAACGCGTTGAGCGCTTGACTCCAGATCAACTGTCGCAGATTTACGTGAAGGGTTCTTCGGACAAGCTCGTGCCTCTTTCGACCTTTGCCACTCTGCGGACCACTACTGAGCCGAGATCGCTCAACAAGTTTCAGCAGCTGAATGCTGTGCGTATTCAGGGGGTCATTCCCCCGCAAGTGCCTCTCGATCAGGCGCTTACATTTCTCGAGAATGAAGCCAAGCAGGTTCTGCCGCAGGGATTCACTGTGGATTACGCGGGTGAGTCTCGCCAGCTGCGCGTGGAAGGTAGTAAATTTCTGGGCACGTTCTTGCTTTCCGCGATTCTGATCTATCTTGTGCTCGCGGCGCAATTTGAAAGTTTCCGCGATCCCTTCATTATTCTGGCCGGTTCGGTCCCGCTGGCCATCTCGGGCGCGCTTGCGTTCTCGTTCCTCGGTTTCACGACCCTGAACATCTACAGTCAGGTAGGATTGATTACACTCGTCGGTCTGATCGCGAAGAACGGAATTCTGATCGTAGAATTCGCGAACCACCTGCAGGAAACCGGCCTGAGTAAGCTGGAGGCGATTGCCGGCGCGGCGAGCACGCGATTGCGTCCAATCCTGATGACCACGGCTGCAACCGTCTTCGGACATTTCCCGCTCGTGCTAGCGAAGGGCCCCGGTGCCGGCGCAAGGAACAGCATCGGCATCATGCTGGTAAGCGGCATGATCATCGGCACGGTGTTCACGCTATTTGTGGTGCCGTCCATCTACATGCTGGTCGCGAAGACGCACGCGCGGGTTGAGAGCGAGGAAGAGCTCGCAATCGGCGAGCCGGCGGAAACCGTAGCCTGATTGAGTAGCGCCGAGGGGCATCGATCTCATCCGAGCTCTGCCCCTTACTGGTGGGAACGCTAGTCGTTGACTCGCAAAACCATTCCGAGCGACTTCTTCGGATAGACTGTTTGGACCTAGTTTTCACAGCCGTCCGACGGAGTTGCTCATTTCGATGAAACTCGATCGAGAATTATTGCAGAGCCTGCCCAAGGTTCTCTTGCACGAGCATTTGGATGGTGTGCTGCGGCCACAGACTGTAATTGACTTGGCCAGAGATGCGCGCTATACCGACCTTCCAACGGACTCTCCCCAGGCCCTATCCGAGTGGTTCTTTCGTGGCGCGAATCAGGGGAGTCTTGCGAAATATCTGGAAGGCTTCGCTCACACCATAGCTGTCCTGCAGACGGAAGAGGCGCTGCAGCGCGTCGCGTATGAGCAGGCCGAAGATTTGAGCCGGGATGGAATCGTATATTTCGAGACTCGCTTTGCGCCCGTCTTCCATACCCAGAAGGGATTGACGCACCAGCAGATTGTCTCGGCCGTTCTAAAGGGACTGGAGCGCGGACGAAAAGACTTCGGCGTTTCCTCAGGATTGATCATCTGCGCGATGCGCAACATGAACACTTCGCTGGAAATGGCGGAGCTCGCTGTCGATTTTCGCGCGCGGGGAGTGGTTGGCTTCGATCTAGCGGGCGAGGAGGGCGGATATCCACCCAAAAAGCACGTAGATGCTTTTCATTACATTCAACGCGAGAACTTCAACATCACAATTCACGCTGGCGAAGGCTACGGGAAAGAATCGATCTGGCAGGCGATTCAGTATTGCGGGGCGCATCGCATCGGGCACGGGACGCGCCTGATCGACGATATCGCCGTCGTGGACGGCAAGGCCGTGAAACTGGGAGATCTCGCCCAATACGTTCTCGACAAGCGCATCCCGTTGGAGATCTGCCTGCTTAGCAACGTCCACACCGGAGCAACGCTGAGCCTGGCGGAACATCCCTTCAAGATTCTTTATCAAGAGAAATTCCGCGTGACTCTAAACACCGACAACCGTTTGATGAGCCGCACGTCGATGACTCAGGAATTTGAGGCCGCTGCGGAAACCTTTGGACTCTCAATGGCCGACTTTGAAAAAATTACGATCAACGCGATGAAGAGCGCGTTCTTGCCGTACAAAGAGCGCTGCGATTTCATCTACTCTGTCATCAAGCCCGGTTACGCCCGGATCCGGGAATCGCAATCCAAAACATCTCATTGACACCGCGCAGCACTCGGAGATTCCATGTGCAGTCGTACTAGGCATCTGTTCCTGACGCTCACGCTATCCGGGATGTGTTGTGGCTATCTCCCGGGCCAGGCCGCTAAGCAGGCTGGACCGATTCGTATTAAAGTCGTCGTGGTAACCATGTTCGAGCGCGGCGAGGACACGGGTGACACTCCGGGGGAGTTTCAGCTCTGGGTGGAACGTGAGCATCTCGACCAGATCCTTCCGCTACCTGCCGGTTATCACCACGTGCGTCTGAATAAGGACGGAGTTCTCGGCATGGTCACTGGAGTGGGAACTGCCAAGGCCGCGGCATCGGTGACGGCGCTCGGCCTTGACCCGCGCTTCGATCTTTCGAAGGCGTACTGGATTGTCGCCGGCATCGGCGGCGGAGATCCGGCGGACGTTTCAGTCGGGTCGGCGGTCTGGGCAGATCATGTGGTCGATGGCGACCTGGCGTTTGAGATCGATGCGCGTCAAATTCCTCTGAGTTGGCCGACTGGCTATGTTCCACTGCGCAAGGGCACGCCCTATGAGCAGCCTGCCAGTGACGTCTACGGCGAAATGTACACGCTCAATCCAGCTCTGGTGGGCAGGGCATTCCACCTCACGCAAGACGTACCGTTGGCGGATTCTGATGCCTTGCGCAAATCGCGGGCGCGCTTTGCAGGATTCCCAAATGCCTTGAAACCGCCGTTTGTGGCGAGAGGCGATACTTTGTCGGCGGGTACGTTCTGGCATGGTTCGAAGATGGAGGAATGGGCCAACGAGTGGACTCGCTACTACACCGGCGGCAAAGGAAATTACATGGTCGCGGCGATGGAAGATTCGGGCACGCTGCAGGCGCTTACATTTCTGAATCAGGCCGGGCGCGTTGATCTGCAGCGCGTGCTCGTGCTGCGCACGGTTAGCAACTACGACCGTGAAGCCCCTGGCATGCCGGCAGCCGATAGTCTGCAAGAGATGGTTTCCGGCAACTACTCTGCGTATATGCCAGCTCTGGAGGCCGCCCAAATCGTGGGAGATAAGGTCGTGCGCGATCTCGTGGAGCATTGGGCGCAACGGGAATCCATGATTCCTCACGCGCCGTAGTGAATAGATCGTGCGATGTCATCGCGATAGTGACGCGAGCGTCTCAGCCAATACCAGCGTCCCGCGAACAATGTCTTCCGGGGACGCGTACTCGTCAGGGCGGTGACTGTACCCGTTGCGGCAAGGGATGAACAACATCGCGACCGGTGCAATGCGCGCCATGAACAGCGAGTCGTGATAAGCCCGACTGACCATAGGAATGAAGTTCAGTTGATGCTTGCGACAGGATTGCGAAAGCGCTTCGATGATCGTGGGAGCGCAGTCCGCGGGCGAGTCGGCGTTTACCACCGCACTCGAAACCGACACCTGCCGCTTGGCAGAGATCGAATGGCGGGTGTCTTCAATTACGCGCATCACGAGATCGCGGCGTTGCAGGTCCGTGTCGCGGAGATCCACGCTAAGGCGGACTCGACTGGGAATACTGTTGACCGCGCCGGGAAATACGTCGCAAATTCCCACTGTTGCGACGGTGTCGATGGCTCCACTCGTGCGCGCGGCATTCTCGATCGCCAGGATCAGTTCGGCTGCAGCGCAGAGTGCGTCGCGCCGATCAGGCATTAAAACTCCGCCGGCATGTCCGCCGGAGCCTTCGATCAGAATGCGAAGGCTTGCAGGGGCAGCGATTTTCTTGACAATGCCGAGAGGAATCTGCCGCCGCTCCAGCAACGGACCTTGTTCGATGTGCAATTC
>PMUM01000275.1 GCA_003166855.1 Acidobacteriaceae bacterium
GCGTCATCATCGCCTGCAGCGCGTACAGTCCTTTTTGCGAGATCTTCAAAGTGCCCTGCCTTCCCCCGTCCCGCCCTGATTGTGCCCCATTTCGAGCCTGTTGCCTAGCACCTTTGCAGCGACCGTGTAGGGCAAGTGAAACGACGTGGGGTTTGAAGTTTGCTGAAAGACTTGCTTTTGGGTGGCGCAGCGCTTTGAGCGCTGCGATCGAGCGTTTCTTCTTCAGTTGGGCTTTAGCCCTCGAGGTCAGATCGTCGCTACATCGAGAAAATTGTGGCTGTCCACCTGGACACTGCACAAACACCGCTCATACGCCTCATACATCCCTTCGAAAATCCGATCCCACGACGATTCCAGCGCCTGCTTCCGCGCCGCAGCACGCATGGTAGAAAGCAATTCGGGTTCATCCATCAACCTCGCCGTGTAATTCACAAACTCATCAAACTCGCGCGCGACAAATCCCGAACTCCCCTCCCGCACCGTAAACTGCGGCCCGCCTTTATCGGTAACGATTGCCGGCACTCCCGACGCAAACGCCTCCAGCACCACGAGCCCGAACGTATCGGTCTCCGACGGAAAGGCCAGCACATCAAAATTCGCAAACGTCCGTGAAAGTTCCGCGCCCCGCAGCACGCCCGTCAACTCAACCTGGCGCATATTGTTCTGCAGCCACTCCGACTCCCGGCCTTCTCCCACAATCACGAATTCAAAATCGCGATAGCCCTTGTCGAGCAACCCCTGTTCCAGTCGCGCCAACACGCGCACGCTCTTCTCCGTCGTGAGCCTGCCCACATAACCGATCCGAAATATTCCATCCGTCCGGTCGCGCAGTTCAGGGGCGAATAGGTCCGTGTCCACCGCGTGCGACATCAGATAGCAAGGCTTCCCCGTCGCGGCCTCCAGCACGCGGATCATCTCCTGATTCGGCGCAAACAGCAGCCGCGGAATGTGGTAGAACCGCGCCGACGCCCGAAAACTCAGGCGCTCCGCCACGTCCGCCAATTTCCCAGCAACATCCTTCGGCAGGAACGACACCGCAGCCGCCACCCGTCTGCGCGCATATTGATGTAGATTGGTTTGCCACGAGGCCGCCAGCGGAATCCCCATCTTGTGCGCGGCGTACGCCCCCAGCGTTCCCACATCGCTAGGCCCCGTAATCTGCACCACGTCCGGACGGAACTCCCGCAGCATCGGTTCCAGTTTCCGGTAATGCCTCAGGAAAAGAAGATCGTAGTCATGCGCCCGGTCGAGTGGAAATTTCACCGGACTGCGCGGCAGTTGTACGCGAGTCACCGGTCCTGCCGTCGTTACCTCGTCCTGTGGCCCAGCATGCACCATCAGAAACGGCAATTCCTGCCGCCTAGCGAATGCTTCAAAGTGCCGGCTGGTTTGGGCCACGCCGTCCACCTCATGGTAGACGCACGGAAAAAATGCGACCCGTGGACTCCCCTTCTTCACGTAAGCGCCTCGGAAGAAGCCACATCGCTGGAGACTGCCACTGCCGGAAGAACCTCCGCCACAATTTCCCGCGCGACATCCGGAACGGCGCCGCGTCTGAAAACCCGCTCCATCGCGCGCTGCACGGTCGCATTCTCCAGCAGGCGGATCCCCGACAATATCTTCTCCACAAACTTCGGTGGCGCCTTCCATAGTGCCGAGATCGGCTGGTCCGGTCCGCCGTTTGCGTCGGGATGAAAAATACGCTCATCCCACCGCCGCGAGCCAATCGGATAATCCGGATAATTGCGGATCACATCCAGCAACGTTCGCGTTGTCCGGACGCTCACCGGTTCGGTGTACTGCGGCATCAACAGCACGTGGCTGCATTGCTCCAGCCGGATTTCACTCACAAACTCGCAAAAGGTTTCAGCGGAAGTCAGATTCAGCGCCCCGCTGGCTTCGCATCCGTGCCGGTCTCCGCCGGAAACCAGCGGCCGCCGCCACTGCTCGGCCAGTTCACGCACCAGATTATTTTCCTTCGTGCTCCGCGTGGCATTGATTTCGAACGCGGGCAGGAACTGCACCGCGCAGGTCAGAAACCGGTTGAGCGCCTTATCGTCCCGGTGCACGCCCACGCACGTCTGCGTCCACAGCGGATGATTGAACACCACCAGCACATCGGGAAACGCATCCAGCATCGCCAGCAGTTCCACCAGGCGTGCCTCGTCCGGATTCCGTGTATATGCGGCCAGATCGTCCATGATCGACTGCGCCTGGCCGCTCGGCAGATTGTGGACTCCAAGATGGAAAATGGTTTCCGCGTAGGGAACGCTCCACTCCAGAGAAATCGGCGTCTGCGTCGTTTCCCGTGCGGTCCGCAACAACAGCGGCGCTTCAATGGTGTCGTGGTCCGTCAGCGAGATCAGGCTCTTGAGTCCGACCGTATTCTCGATCTGATCTTTCTCCGTCTCGTACGCGAGCTTCGGCGACAGCGGCGGGGTCCAGTAGGCCCGTGCGAAATCCACCGGGATCCGGGACTTCCGACACTGCTTTTCCAGAGCCTCATGCAGCATCGGGCCCCTGCGGGCCAGTTCCGGGATCAACTGCAGGCTTTCCTTGGAGCGGTTGGTATGACCGTGAAGTGAAACCGCAGCCCGTGTATCCCGGCCAAGGTCCGGTCCACGCCAGAAGCAAGAGAGTTTTGTTTCGGCCATTCGCAATTTTTGGTGTGATGGAGTTCTTAAATTCTAGCCTAGGACTGTTTGATTAGCGACCTTTCTTTCAGTCGCTGTTCCTGAACTAGTTAGATGCGTGCCGCCATCCCTTTTAGGGTAACCGCCACACAAAATCTTCGGGGATCAAACTGACCAACAACCTCTTACGCCGGTAACTTGGCGCGCCAATTCTCTGTGCTATACTGTCGTTGACGCTTTTTCCACGGTTTGCTCGTGACGCGGTGGTCCCTCGTTGGATCAGATTCATCTCCGCCTTTCCTGCCCGCCGTTTAGTTCCAGCGTGAATTCAAAACAATGTGAGCGGCATGGAAGCTTCACGTGTGTCAGGTGTATTGACATAGTGATAAACGTGTATATCGACAGGCCCCTCCAGAAAGAATCAATCCAGAATGACCACATTTACCGAACTGCCCTTGTCTGCGGCTTTGCAGCAGAAGCTCGTGGCAGCGCAATTCATCACCTTAACGCCGATCCAGGAGCGTGCGATCCAGCCTGCTCTTGAAGGAAAAGATGTAATCGGCACCGCCCAGACCGGCACCGGCAAGACTCTCGCCTTTCTGATCCCCGTGATCGAAATGCTCCGCAAGGAGCCTTCGACCCAGGCCAGCGCTTTGGTCCTGTTGCCCACGCGGGAGCTCGCCATGCAGGTCCACGAACAGTACGAGCAACTGCGTACCAAGACCATGCCCAGGGCCGCACTCGTCATCGGCGGTGTCTCTGAAAAATCTCAGATCCAGGGCCTGCGCGCTGGTTCGTCGCTCATCATCGCGACTCCTGGACGCCTCCAGGATCTTACCGACCGCCGTTTCGCCGACCTGCGCTACATCAAGATGCTCGTCCTCGACGAAGCCGATCGCATGCTCGACATGGGCTTCCTCCCGGCCATCCGCCGCATTCTCGCGCTATTGCCCAAGACCCGTCAGACCCTGTGCTTCTCGGCTACCCTCGAGCAGTCCGTCGCCGGACTCGTGCACGAATACATGCGCGATCCCGTGCGCGTTGCGCTGGGCTCAGTTCTGAAGCCCGCCGAAAGTGTGGAACTCAAAGCCTACGAAGTCCGTCCGGGTGAAAAGCTCGACGTTCTCCGCCAGCTTCTCTACAACGAAAAAGGGCAGACGCTCATCTTCACCCGCACCAAGCGCGGCGCCCAGCGCCTCGCGCAGGAACTGGCCCGCGACGGCTTCACCGCCACCATGATTCATGGCGATCGCTCGCAGTCGCAGCGCAATGGCGCCCTCAGCGGATTTCAGGAAGGCCGCTTCCAGGTGCTGGTCGCAACCGACATCGCCTCCCGAGGCTTGCACTGTGACGACGTCGCTCACGTCATCAACTACGACTTGCCCAAGATGGCGGAAGACTTCATCCACCGCGTAGGCCGTACCGGACGTGCTGGATTGTCAGGCCGCGCGACCACGCTGGCCGCCGGAGTCGAAGTCGTCGAACTCCGCAACATCGAGCGCACCCTGAAGCTGCGCATCGAACGCATGCAGATGGACCCCGCCGGCGCACCACAATCGAGGCGCTCGGTCCAGAACACGCTGGCGTCGCGCACCTTGACAGCGCTACCCGGCGAGGTTTTCGTCTAAAGCTTTAAAGATAAAGATAAAAGGAAAGTGGGTGCCCCATTTCTCGCGTTCTTCGCGAGAAGTGGGGCTTTTCCCTTTAGAGTCACTACCGCCCGATCTTGGGACTCGGGACAAACGTATCTACCGGTCCGGCTTCGTCCTCAGTACCGATGCGGAACAACGCCGCCTGCGCTTCGGCAAGCTCCCGTAGTTCCTGCATCTCGTCGACGACTTCGCCTTCCGGTTTGTCCTGTTTGCGCTGGACCCGGCGCTCGGCCTTGTCGCGCTGTTTCTGTTGGCGCGTCTGTTCCTTCTGGCGTTTAGTAAATGTTGATCGTCCTCGTGGCATTCACAATTCCTCCTTGATGTTATTGCTTGCGGTGCCGGCCCGCACCAAGGCGCGTCCGGCTGCGTACAGAAACCAAGAAACCTACCAGCGCGGCTCGCGCGGCTGGCGTGCATGCCCCTGATAGTCGTCGCGCCCGCGTCCGCCCCCACCTCCACCGCCGCCAAATTTCTTTCCACCACCACCGCCACCACCGCCTTTGGGACGGTCGGTCTTGGGCTGCGCTTCGTTGATCTTCAACGCGCGTCCGCCCAGTTCCGTTCCGTTCAACGCCGCGACCGCTTTATCCGCCTCAGCAGGATTGGTCATTTCCACGAACCCGAAACCCCGGGCCCGGCCTGTCTCCCGGTCCGTCACGATGCTGACTTTTTCCACCGCACCGTGAGCCTCGAACACCGTTCGCAACTCTGACTCCGTTGTGCTGTGGGGCAAATTTCCTACGTAAAGGTTCTTCATTGCAATTCCTCTCTCAGTAAATCATCTAAAGTTCGGGACTCGGATGCGACCCGCTTCGATTCCCTTGTTTCCATATCGCGCGGCGGCACAGGCCGGTCCTGCGTCGCCTTGGTGCGCGCATGCGAGAGCGAGCGCACCGCGGAAATTCGCCGCGAAGCTTCCAAAATCCCCCACTGTTGCGACACGCTGCCAGGCAGATCGGCGGCCAGAGCCGTCTTCACGTCCGCCCACGAGGCCTGATCCCTGTTCGTCTGAACCATCCGAACCCGATCCGCCTTCGGCGCATCGGCCAGATAACCCGGCTTTCCAACCAGAAACGAAATCTGCTGCGGCGGCGTGGCGTTGCGCATGTCGTCACAAAACTTGTCGCGGTGACCCAGTCCGCTTTCCATATCGATCAGCACCAGGCTGTAAAGATCCGCGCGCCACCATGACCGCGCCTCACCGATGTCGGCCGCGCAATCCACTACCATGCCCAGCTTTCTCATCGACTCCGCCCGCAAGTCGCGCTTGGTCGTCGACGTGTCCACCAGAAGAACGCGTTTGCTTTTCAGCTTACTGGGCGGCGCGGAAAGCGGCAGCCCCAGTAGCGGTGTACTCATGCCACCACCGGCTTCTTCGCCGAACTCGACCCGGCCGCTTTCGCGTGCGCGATCTCATTCTTCAGCAGCGCGCGATTGCGCATCCGCTTCGCGGCGTTCTGCTTCCGGATTCGGTTGTACCTCGATTTGTCGCCGTTAATTTTAGACATAATGCACTCCTGTCATTCGGGCAGGTTGGTGAGCCGTTGGTCTGCTGGATCGATCGTGGGACTGCTGGCAACCGTGATCGCGACAAGCCTCAGCGCTTCGTCACAACCCACGTCTCTGGATGAAGCAACCGCGTCCTGCCCCGGCCCAAATTGAATTGTTCAGGGACGCTCCCTGGTACAGAAAAGACGCCTCTCGATCTCTCAATCGCGAAGGCGCAAATAGGGCCATGGGTCTTCGAGGTTAAGTATTTCAAGTATACGCTGTTTACCCTAATCCCGCTTCCGGGAGAAAGGACCTTATGTAGGGACAGCCGCCTCGGCTGTCCTCCGTTCCGATCGGTGGCCGCAGTTTGAAGAGCCGCGTCATCCTGACCGGAGCCGTTCTTCAGGCGGAGGGAAGGATCTCGCGTGGAAGAGAAGGAAGGCAATCCAATCCCAAGTCTGAGGTCGCTGCCCGGACCGGGCTGTTTTCAGCTTGCCAATCCAGCCCACTCCACGTACTATAAAGAAGTACGTTGTCCGAATCGGAACGTGAGCAGTTCTTGCTTCAACAGCCAGTAACCTCTCGCAGTACCTCCGAATCTCTCCAGCGTAAAATCGATTCACATTAAAGGAACACCTAACACCATGGCAGAACAAGGAACAGTAAAGTGGTTTAACGACGCCAAGGGCTACGGCTTTATCAGCCGCCAGTCGGGCGAAGACGTTTTCGTGCATTTCTCGGCGATTCAAGCAGGCGGCTTCCGCAGCCTGCAAGAGGGCCAAACCGTGCAGTTCGACGTGACCAAGGGCCCCAAGGGCTGGCAAGCTGAGAACGTCCAGCCGCTGTAGACCATCCCCTTATTGCAAAAAGGCGATCTCGCAAGAGATCGCCTTTTTCACGTTTGCACAGCAAAATGTTGATTGCTGATTTTTGATTGAAAACCGCGTACTACCGTCGCGAAGGCGGACCGTTCTGAATCAGCAATCAAAAAATCAACAATCAGCAATTATTTAGTTCTTGGTGCCATCGAAGGGACTCGAACCCCCACACCCTTGCGGGTACATGGACCTGAACCATGCGCGTCTGCCAATTCCGCCACGATGGCAAGTGGACTTTCATCGCAGCGGCGACCCATCGTCGCCGTGTCAGGAAGACCTACACTTATATTCTACAGACGCGAAGCCACCTGTCAAACCAGACCTGGTTTCCTTCGTGTCCTTAGTGGTTGATGCTTTTTCTCTTCGACCGGAAGCCGAACCCTACTCTAACTTCGCCGTCATCGTAATCTTCGCGTTCAGCACCTTCGACACCGGACACCCCTTCTCCGCCGCCTCCGCATACTTCTGAAAGGTCGCCGCGTCCGCGCCCGGAACCTTCCCCACCACATCAATGTGGCTGGCCGTAATCGTCCATCCCGAATCCAGCTTGTCGAGCGAAAGCGTGATCGTGGTCGAAATGCTCTCCGGAGTCAGATTCGCCCCGCCCAGCTGCGCCGACAGCGCCATCGAGAAACATCCCGCATGCGCCGCCGCAATCAATTCCTCGGGATTCGTCCCCGGAGCATTCTCAAACCGCGTCGTAAACGAATACGGAGTATTGTTCAGCACCCCACCCGGCGCCGAAATCGAACCCTTCCCATCCTTCAACCCACCCTTCCAAACCGCACTAGCCTTCCGTTGCATGATCGTCTCCTAGCTATGACTTCTGAAGCTCGCCTAATTGTAGTCGGAACCCAGCAGACCGGTCAGGACAGCAGCCCCGCAATGGACCGACCCAAATTGATCCCGAAGATGGAGGTTAAGCAGAACAGACAACTTAGTACTGAGTACCGAGTACTGCCCTTTCAGTAGAAATCCGAGCAGCTCAAATAAAACCCGCACTGCGGACACTTCATCTTGCACCGGCTCTCCCGCAACTTCGACGAGCAGTTCGGACAATACTGCCCCGGATCGGCCGCCTTCACTCCCGCCCCATGTCCGCTCTCACTCGCCGCCGGCGCCGCCGATTGTTCTTGGCTCATACCCACCAACCGTGTTCCGCGCTCCCGCCCCCCGCAAGTGCAGATGTCGATTCCGCAGCGGACGAAACCTGTGACACTCCCGCCCCAACCCTACGCCGCGCGTTCATTTACGGCCAGCGGAGTCCGGCTCCAGCAGTCGGCCATCAGCCGCCACACGCCCAGCCTCCGCCACACCTTCACATACTTCCCGCGCTCCGCCACCATGGTGCCGTCGGCCTTGCGCACCACGACTGAGAAGCGCCCGATCTCCATCGCCATATCGCCGGAATATTCCACCCGCGCGGTTTCCATGCGCAGATCACCGTACCCCAACTCGCCCAACTGGCGCAGCAATCGCTCCACGGCTTTTTGTCCGTACGCGCCTTCATGGTGCGGGGCCATCAGCTCGCCGTCAGTCGCGAACAATCCTGCAGCCTGATCGTAGTTTCCGGTATTGAACGACATGGCGAAATCTTGGGTTAGGTCGCGCAGCTGGGACTCAACATCACGGAAGGGACGAGAGTCCCCTAAGGGACTCGTGTAAGGCCGGTACATCCACAACCTCCTGGGGGAAGGCACGCGGCTGACTTTGCTGGGTCCGCACTCGAGTCAGCCGGAAAAGCTCGCTCATTCTAGCGCAAAATCAACTTGTGGAAAGAGAAAAGTTTTCCGCCCGCGCATGCAAAAATTGGATGGGAGAAAAATCGATACGGCAATTATCTCTCAAATGGAGCCGAGCGGCTGGGCAGCCGCAACAAGACGGATTCACTGCTCGACGCCTCCCCCACGCGTCCGGGGTTGTCGCGCTCCGCGATCTGACGCTTCACGCGCTCCATCAGCACTACCAGCTTCTTTGACTCGTGGTCTCTCTCTGCCTGCTTGCACATCTTCTGGAAGTCCTGCGGGGCGTAGCTGACGCGATTGGTCATGGGGGAAAGACCTCGAATGAATGAGAAGGCATAGCCTAACCGATCGCCCGGCACTTGCCAAGCCCCAGAGTCACGCCTCAGTTTTGGTGCAAAATCGCCAATCCTTTTGGGGGTCATCCTGACCGCAGCCGTACTTCAGGCAGATTGAACTGTCATCCTGAGTGGAGCCGTTCTTCAGGCGAAGCGAAGGATCTCGGTCTCAACCACACCCGCCCACCGAAGCTGTCTAGACCGGCCCCACCCCTACTCGGCCTCCGCCAGACACTGGTATTCATTTCCAGCCTCATCCGCCAGCAGAACCCACAACGAATAAACGCCCAGCGCTGTCCCCAATGGCGGATGAAATAGCGCCAGCACTCCCAGGATGATAGCCGCCGTTCGCGCCCAAGACGCCCGCTGCATCAGTCCCAGGCCCACGCACACTCCCCCGGCCGCCAGAATCAACAACGTACCGCTGGCTGCAATGAGCAGAACTTGCCACACGCCCGGCCACGGCTCCTGCTCGTGCACCATAAAACGCAAATCCTGCCCGAACACCATCAAGCCTATGGCCGGGATCAAAAATAACCCGCCGATCGCCATCCAGAGAGTTGCCAGCGTGCGCAAATGCCGCTCCAACCGCGACTGTACTACCCCACCGACCGGATCTCCAATTCTCCGCCCGCACTTCGGGCACGTCACAAACCCAAACTGCACCTCGGTTCCGCACCGGTCGCAGAACATACACCCTCCCCTGAACCCCACTCTCTGATACGCAAGACACGGGCTGGCGGTTTCGTGAAAAGCGCACCTCAAGTCCCGCCCCGAGCGCCCTCGCTCTTACTTAGGAGGTTGCGGAAAAACTAAAAATGCGTGCACCACCGTGGAAGAGCGGCCCTTACAGGGCCGCGTAAGGCATGTGGAATCAGTTTGGGCTTTCAGCCCCTGTGGTCGAGTCTCGTCATGGGCGCGTTTTTCCGCAGCCCCCTAGGGATACGTGACCTTAGTTACGTTGAGCCGGTGACCCTTTTCGCTGAAAATTACCGCAAGGCCGATTCCGCCTTGCGGGAGAAAAGCGCGTGCTCCACCGAAAAGCTCTAAGCCTCTGTATATTTCTCGCCGCCAGCGTCTCGCTGGCAGCCGCGCGCGATCTCGCGCTGGTCTCCAATAAGGCCAACTCTCTGTCCGCCATCACCCTGCCGGACCTTGTAAAAGTCTGCAAAGGCCAAACCAACCGCTGGCCCGATGGTAAATCTGTCACGTTCATCATGCGGAACCCCTCGGTACCGGAAATGAAGTTCTTTCTGGAAAAAGTTTATGAACTCCCGGAATCGCAGGTGAAGGAACTCATTGCCACCGCCAATCACGGGCGCATGGGTCATCCGGCCGTCATGATCGTCGATTCCGATGAGGATCTGGTCAACAAAGTAGCTTCCATCCCCGGCGCCGTTGGCGTCGTGGACGTGTACGCCATCAATAGCAGCGTCGCGGTCGTTAAGGTCGCCGGCAAACTGCCGCTCGAACCTGGCTACCTGCTGCACGGCAATTAGCGCATTGCACCGCGGCTGACGATCGCCGCACTGATTGGTGAGTTGAACACTCGCATGAGTAAAGAAGAAAAAGCTCAAGCCGCCGCCGCTGCCGCCGATACCGGAAGCGGCACGCGTATTCCCGCCAATGCGCCTGCGGGCAAGGTCGCCTTCACTCGCCGCTTCCCCCGCTTCGTCATCGACGTGCGCCTGCAAGTCAAAATGTTTCAAGCCGGAGAGTTCCGCACTTGCTGGGGACGCTCCACCGAAATGGGTCAGGACGGCATCGGAGCCACCCTCACCGGTAGCCTCGAAACCGGCGAGATCGTCACTCTGGAAATTCCCCTGCCCCTTACGCCCTATCCCATCAAAGTCCGCGCCATCGTCCGCTACCGCCAGGGCCTCCGCTACGGATTCGAATTCCTCACCCTCAACGACAGCCAACGCGACACCATCCAGCGCGTCTGCCAGTACCTCGCCACCAAGGCATAAGAAAGAAGACAGTTCCCGCCGCGTTCGTTCCTCTTGAGAATTGCAGAATTGAAGAATGTAGTTACCACTGAGAGGCGCGCGTAGCTCACCTGACATTCTCCGCCGAGAAGAACGGCCATGGACACGGCCCACGACGTTTCGATACGCGAATGGACCGAAGCGATCTCAGCGCGTCTCGCCGCCCACTGTGAGGCCTGGAAGAATCAGGATCCTGCGTCCAACAATGTCGTCATCGCCGATGACTTCACTTCCTTCTGGCCCGACGGCTGCCGCCACGGCGGAAAGCCCACGGCACAACAGATCAGGCTGCATCGTCTCTGAGAAACTGGGCGAAAGCACGGATTAATTTCATTTTCTCTTCCCGCAATCCGCGCAGATCTTCCTCACCGAGTCGATTTTCGTACAAGAGTCTCCCCAACACATCTATAAGTCGCGAACCGCGAAAGTCGTACTTGCGATCAATCTCTTTACGGCGTTGGGTCAGGTAATGTTCCAGGTCCCACAGATCCGACGACTTCTGGATCTGATTGGCCATTCTCTTTGCTTCCCGAATCACTTCATGCAGCTCCTGACCCAGAGCAGCGTCGAAGGCTTTGCGCGCGATGGCCTTTTCTGCCCTCGACCAAATTGGGTCGTTTTGGTAGAGATAGCTGTCTTGAGTCGCAGACGGGCTGGTCATGGTTCGATCCTCCGTGGCGGTATTCTATCCCCCGCCGAGATGCCATTTCTACAGGATCGGAGGTTTTCGCGCCGGCAGATTCAACATCGTTTTCATGCGGCCCTCCGTCCTGGGCGATACAAGCTGTCACTGATGTTCGCGCGATTACACGCAATATAAAAAGGCGCCCACTTTTGCGTAGGTTGAGATTGGTCCGCACCACGAACCTAGCGAAAAGGAGCGCCTTTATGAGTCAGGAAAAGTATATCGGCATGGACGTGCACCAAGCCACCATCTCGGTTGCCGTGATGGATGCTGGCGGCAAGTTGATCATGGAATGCCTGCTGGAGACCAAGGCGGACACGATTGTCGAGTTCATCCGAGGATTGCACGGAACTCTGTCACTGACCTTCGAGGAAGGAACGTCCGCCGCTGCCTGGTTACACGATCTTCTGAAACCCCACGTTAGCCGGCTCGTGGTCTGCGACCCACGAAAGAACGCTCTTTTGAAGGATGGCAACAAGAGTGACCGGATCGACGCAAGCTGGCCGAGTTGTTACGCGGCAACCAACTCCATCCCGTGTACCACGGAGAGCATGGGGTGCGCACCTTGAAAGAACTGGGGCGCAGTTATCTGACCCTCACCCAAGATGTGACTCGGGTGATGAATCGGATCAAAGCCGTGTACCGCAGCTGGGCGATTCCCTGCACTGGCACAACCGTCTACGCTCCACGTCATCGCGCCTCTACCGCTGAATTGAGTGCCCCCGCGAGAGTCATTTCATTTCAAACATTTGCGCGCAAGATTATGCAACTTTCGCGCCAGCTTTAGTACAGCCTACCAATCTCAATAGCGCATCTCCGCTCCCGAGATTCTCAAGCCAGGGCAGGGTTTCTGTGGGATGGCTGGGCGTGGTAGCCTATCGGCTGCGGGGCGAGAGACGGACTCGGAGGCCGGCGGCGCCCTGGCTCCTTCTTTCATTCGTATGGCGCCCGACCCCAAACCTTCGCGGCCACCTCTATCTCCTTCATCCACAGAAACTTCCACGGGGTTTTCTAATCCGCAAGGGGCGCAACTTCCGGGGCGCAACGGGGTTGAAACTAGTGTGAGCACAGCTGCACTTGATCGGGGCATGCTGATGGCTGCGACGACGCCGCAAGCGTCAGCTGCGTTCTCGGCTACAGTCGCGGGCGGAGAGTCGCCTTCCGACGCCGAGATCATGCTGCGCGCGAAGGCGGGCGATCAGTCGGCGTTTGATTATCTGGTGCAGAAGTATCGCCGTCCGATGGTGAGTTTCATGTACCGGATGGCGCGCAACACCGCGGCGGCTGAAGATCTGGCGCAGGAAGTTTTCTTGAGGGTGTACCGTTCGCGGACGAGTTACGAGGCCAGCGCGAAATTTACGACTTGGCTGTACCGCATCGCGACCAATCTGGCGGTGAACCATGCGCGCGATACGCGGCACGAGCGCCCCGAGGTTCAGGTCAGCCTGGACGAGCCTGACGAGGATACGGGTACCACGCTCGAACTTCCTGACGGCAACTTGACCGCCGAACAGGCGATGGTGAGGCGGGAGCGCATGCTGGCCATTCGGAGCAAGGTAGAGGCGCTCCCCGAGCAGCAGAGGCTGGCGGTGATCATGCACAAGTACCAGCAGATGGATTACAAGCAGATTGCCGAAGTTTTGAAGAAGAGCGAGTCGGCGACCAAGTCGCTGCTCTTCCGGGCGTACGAAACTTTGCGGGAACAGTTGAAAGAATTTGTTTAGACTGACTGCCGTATTTTGAGTGATGAGACAGCGGCGAAGAGAGTGAAGGGGAAGCGGTTATGAACTGCGATCAAATTCGTGAACGGATGTCCGAGGTGGCCGCTGGATTCAGCGAGCCTACGGTGGATGAAGGCAAACATCTGGAAAGTTGTGGAGCTTGTGCGGAACAGTTGAAAGCGATGCGCTCGACCATGGCGCTGCTTGATGAGTGGCAGGTTCCGGAGCCTTCGCCGTACTTTGACGTGCGGCTGCAGGCTCGCTTGCGCGAGGAAATGGCAAAACCGCAGGCGGGCTGGTTGCACTGGTTCCGGCGTCCGGTGCTGGCTGCGGCATTGACGGTGATCATGGGAGTGGGCGTGGGCTTGGTCGTTACACGGGGCAGCGGGATATATAACCATGGGGTAGAAGCTACAGTTGAACCTCCGGCGCCCGGCACGGCGGTGAGCGATCTGCAGACGTTGGAGAAGAATCACGAGATGTATTCGGATTTCGAACTGCTGGATGATCTGGATCTGCAGCAGGATGTCGTAGCGAATCCGTAGAGGTTCGCATTAGTTGTCACGGGGATGCACTGAAGCATGGCGAAGTGCTAAGGAACACAGGCGGGGAAAATGAGGCGGGGAAAATACAGGACGGATTGGCTGGCGGCCGCCGGTTTGGCAATCGCGTTGGCGCTTCCGCTTCCCTGTCTGGCGTTTGGAGACGCTTTCCACGGGGCTCAACAGCGACATCCCGCCCCCGCTCCACCACAACAACATCAGCAACCATCGCGACAACCGCAGGGGCACGCGCAACCGGCGGGGCATGCGGGAGACTGGCTGCGGCGCTACAAAGACTTGCCCCCGGCAGAACAAGAACGGGCGCTGCAGAATGATCCCGGGTTCCGCCGCCTTCCGCCGGAGCTCCAACAGCGGTATCGGCAGCGATTACAGCATTTCTCAAACCTGCCGCCGCAGCAGCAATTGCGCATGCTGAACCGCATGGAGACCTGGGAGCATCTGACGCCCGAGCAGAAACAGCAGGCGCGACAGGTCTATGGGCAGATGCGACAGCTTCCGCCGGATCGCCAGCGTCAGGTCACCACCGCGGTCCGCGACCTCCGGGCAATGCCACCGGACCAGCGCGAACGAGTGATCGACTCTCCACGCTTCAAGAGCAACTTCTCTGATCAGGAACGCGAGATGATTCGAGGGGCCGCCCGGCTGCCTCTGGCTCCAGCGGAAGGCGGAGAGAACGAACCGCAGCGGTAGGGGAAACAGTTCTCAGTTCTCAGTAAGAACGAGAACTCTCCGCAGAGTGATTCATGCCCGATGCCGCGCTTGAGGCGCGTTCTTGATCTCAAAATCCTCGACAGGTTAAGAATCCTAAAATGAACAGCAGGCATCAACTCCCGAACTGAGAACTGAGAACTAGTTCATCAGCGCCAGCATGCGGCGGATCGAGAGCGACATCTGGCGGATTTCTTCGGCTTCAGATGCGTTCGGTGACATCTTCAGGTAATCATCGAGATCCTCGGCGGCGAGCCGCTTCAATCCCATGCTGTAGCGCAGCAGAGCGCGCTGCTTCACGTCTTCGGACGATCGCGGGTAGATCACCAGGATCAGGTCGGCGATCGGCAGAGCCTTGCGGAAGTTGCGCGTGGAAAGATAAACGGTCTTGAGATTGTTGAGCATCCGCGTCAGGATCTGTCGGCGACTGATGGGATGCAGAAACTCCGGACGCAAATTCATTTCGCCGGAGTAGATTTCGTCGAGGCGGCTCTGGCAATCCTGGCGGGTGAGAATGTCCCCGCGATTGAAACAGTCGATCAACGTCTCCTGGCCGTCGTGGCCGTAGTGCTTAAGCAAAAAGTGCCCGGGCATGCCGACGCCGGCCAGCGAAAATCCGACGCGCTTAGCCAACTCCATGTAGACAATCGACAGGGTGATGGGGATTCCGAGACCGCGGTCGAGCACATCGTTCAAAAAGGAATTGCGCGGGTCGTAATAGTCCTCGCGATTACCGCGGAGGTTGAGTTCCTCAAACAACACGCGGTTCAGGGCCGCCAGCGCAGGTTGCGGATCGGGATGCGGAACCAGAGCAGCGACGCGGCGCGCCAGTTGCTCCATGCGCGCTGCGTAAACCTCAATATCAAGATTGGGGTACTCCGTGCGGGCGATGACCAGCGCGGCGCGAATCAGGTCAATCTTCTCGTCTTCAATTTCCGGCGCCACGAAGACGGAGAATGTTTCGATCAGTTCGGCTGAAACCGTGTAATGCACCCATTCATGCTAGCAAAGACGGAGACGAAGGAAATTGGCCTGGACGTGCCATCGGCTGGCACTTCCGGCTACGAGCGAAGCGGGCTATGAGCGCAGCATGTTGCGCGCGATGAAAAACACATTCGCCGGGCGCTCTCCCAACCGTCGCATGAAGTAGGGATACCATTCCGTGCCGAAGGGGACGTAGACGCGCATACCCCAACCATCTTTCACCAGCTTCTGTTGTAGATCGCGCCGGATGCCGTACAGCATTTGGAACTCGAAGGAATCGCGCGCGATCTTTTCCCGGTTCGCGAAGGCTTGCGCTTCGCGGATGATGTTCTCATCGTGCGTCGCCATACCGTGATAGACGCCGCTCTTCATCAGGATCTTCATCAGCTTGATGTAGTTGGCATCCACATCAGCCTTGCTTTCGAACGCGATGCTCGCGGGCTCCTTGTAGGCGCCTTTGCACAGTCGGATGCGGATGCCTTCCGACAATAGCTTTTCGACATCGCTCTCGGAGCGCTTCAGGTAGGCCTGAATCACGGTGCCGACGCTGTTCTGATTGCCGGGCATGCGGTGTAACTCGTGAACGAAATCGAGAGTGCGCTGGGTGTACGGAGAGCCCTCCATATCAACGCGCACGAAGCCGGGCGGGCTCATCGATGCGGCTTTGGCTACGAGGCCAGCGACGATGTCGCGGGCCAGTTTCTCGTCGACGTCCAGGCCCATGTGGGTCAGTTTCAGACTGATGTTGGCGTTGAGGTGGTTAGCCGCAATGGCATCGAGAATCTGATTATAGAGTTGGGAACTGTGCCAGGCCTCGTCGGGATTGGTGACGTTCTCGCCGAGGTTGTCGATGCTCACGCTCATGCCGGCGCGGTTGACCGCTTGCGTAACGCGCACAGCATCGGCGATTGCCGTGCCGGCAACGAAACGGCCGGAAACACGGCGACCGATCGCGGATCGCTCGGCAAAATTGCGTAGAGAACGGTTTTCAGAAAGATGGACGAAGAACGCCCTTAGCATGAAGGACCTGCCGGGTCGAGAAGGATATAAAAAGGAATGCCGCTCACTTGTAGGAAGACCACAGGAATTTGTATCACAACTGGGGATTTGCGGGGCGTGACCGGAATACGGGCAATAGTGCAATTGGGCGGGGAACGATTCGTATCAGGGCATGCCTTCAGGCATGCCACATCAGCAGGCAATTGACATTCGGCTTTAACCGCTGAGTAAGCAAAAACCAGCGGCTAAAGCCGTTAGCCTCTCACATGCTTAATCGGCATCGCTAAAGCGAGGCCCTGATACGGATCGTTTCCCCTAACCGCACTACCAGCGTACAACTGGTTTTCACCACGTGTAATGCGCGGTGTAAGTAATCGTCTTCTCCTCGTCGGGAGCAATGCTTACCGGGAACTCGATGGTCTGGCTGTCCTTCTTCTGGTAGTCGTCGGATTTCGAAACGATCTCCCAGTTCTTACCGCGATACAGGTGCTCGACAACACGCACTTCCACAGCTTCTTTCTTGTGGTTGCGGACCTTGATCTGGAACGTCTCCGTGGCCGAACTCTTACCCGGCTCGACGGTGTAGTTCGTGCGGTGGCGTTCTCCCGAGATGTCAAAAGAGTTGCCGGTGTAAATGCGGATGGTTTCATCCTTGGGCGTGTGGTCGATCATGTTTTCACCGGTGAACTCAACCTGGCCGTCGTCGTTGCGGCGATAGAAGCGCACGCGGCCTTTGGGCAAAGGCATGCCGAGATGATTCCCCTGCGAGTTGACGAACTCGCGCATCACCCAGATCTTGGGGTTGGATTCGGTGCCGTACGAGTGATCGTTGCGGATGTTTTCCCAGTTCCATCCGTTGTAGCGATTGGGATCGATCTTAGCGCCGTCGTAGATATAAACCTGCTTTGTGGTGACGCCAGCCGCATGAATGAACTCCACTTGCTTGGTTTCGCGGTCGCGCAGAGTGGTGCTGCGTTCGAGGGTGTAGAGGTGGTATTCATCAAACGCCTTCTCGGTGACTGGCGGACCTGCCACTTCGGCGGCCATTTGAGCCACGCGCATTGCGACGCCCCCGACTGCGCCTGGTTGAAGTTTGTTCACGTCCCCAGCCATCAGCTTGATGCGGGCGTTTTCAAAAGTGCGGCCGGTCTGGTTGTCCATGGTGATCCAGCCGATGACGTCAACGACGTCGCCTTTCTCGGGCGCAACGATGTTGTAGTCCGCCTGCCAGCTCATGCCCCCGGTTACGTAGGAGAACTCCGCCGGAAACTTGCCCCCTTTGTCGGTGGCCAGCACCCACTCCAGACGCGGCTTCAGAATGCTGTCATCGGTCAGGCTGGGGAAGATCGGCGTGCCGGGAAGACTGAAGCGCAACTGTCCGTTGACCTCGATGATCGGCTGCCCGGTGGCTCCGGCCACGGCCATCTGCTGCTGGTAGTAGTTCTGTCCGTAGCGGTTCATCGCAAAATCACTGTGGGGCGTGTATCCGCTGCGGATGACTTTGCCTTTGACGATCTGCATGGTCGGGCCTGTTCCCACTTCAAAGTCGATCGTCTTGCCCTCATAGAGCGAAAGCAGCAACGACTCCGAGATGGGATCGGCGCGGTAGTTCTGCTCCAGCACATGGAGGCTGTGTTTGCCGGCAGGATCGCGCAAGATCACCGAGTCGGGCTCGAGGTGCATGGTGATGTCGCTCACGTTGATCAGGTTCTCGCCGGACTTCAGATCGAGAGGCAGTTCCTGGCGGACGACGGCGAAATCCGCGTTATAAATCGTGAGCGAGGGTTGCGAGGCCTGCTGCGCGAAGAGGCTTCCGCAGAAGACCAGAAGACAGACGAAGCGAGCTTTCATGAAAAACCTCCAGATGAGCGCCCGAGAAATGTTCCGCCAGTGCCGGAGTCCTAGAAAGATCTCGGCTCCGCAAATCAACTCAGGCTAGCAAGGTTAGAACGGCATGAGGAGTGACTCTTGCGTGGACGAAGGCCAACGCTTTGGTAACCAGTCCAAGGTTACTCAGGGGAGAACTTGAGCTCCACCAATTCGTGGGACTCGTGGGCAGATGCTTCCCATCGCCAGCGGCGAACTGCATTCGCGGCGGCCTGCGCCAGGACGGGATGACCGCCCTTGATGTCGACGGCTTTCACACTGCCATCGGCGGCGACGAGCGCTTCGACCTTCACGATTCCTTCCAGCGCCATGCTGCGCGCGAGGGCCGGATAAGCGGGTGCCACGCGCCCCACTAGTCTGCGCTTGGCAACAGTGTCCTGCTGCGCGCTCGAAGATTGAGGCGAAAAGAACACCCAACTGGAAACGGCCAACAGCAGCACACAGAGCCAGGAGAGGCGACGAACGGAGATTACTTTCTCGGTCATTGGGGGTCGAACTTAACTTCAATCAGCTCTTTCGTCTCATGAGCCGCAGGCTCGAACTTCCAATGACCAACGGCCGTCACGGCGCTCTGTGTAAGGATCGGATGTCCGCCCTTCACGTCGATCGACTTCACTGTTCCATTCGGCGCAACGTGGGCTTCGAGCTTCACGACACCCCGAATGTTCATGGATTTGGCCAGGATCGGATATATCGCTGGCGTCTTGATCAGGATTTTCCTGACGCCATCGGGAGACTCTTGAGCCCAGCATTGAGTCGAAACAGAAACAAACGTGGCAGCAAGGAGCACTAGTCCGCACGCACCCCGCCGCATCAGGGTCTTCATGGTAGGAAGAGTCTAAAAGACCTCTCATCTCAGGAGAAAGATGACGGAGGTAACGGTATAAGCGCCTTCCCACTAAGAGCGACGATTTTGGGCTACGCCTATTTGCCGTGTTCTTCGAGGAACTTCTCCACTTCGATCGCGGCCATGCAACCGGTGCCTGCGGCGGTGATCGCCTGACGAT
>PMUM01000223.1 GCA_003166855.1 Acidobacteriaceae bacterium
ATCCGCGTTCATCGGCGGCCATAATTTTTCCCAAGAGCCTCCGTGGCTGTTCGTAGTTAGTCAATCTGTCCGGTTTGATTCACACGTGATCTGTCCGGTTTAGCCAGTCATGCCCGCGACCCCTCTTCGGCTTGCCGAAGGGGGTTTCCGGGTTTTGTTTCGTAACAGAGAACTCGTCGTCGGAGCGGTGGAAAAGTGGGAATCCCGGCTTTTCGGGATTTCCAAGGGACGGTGGGAACGGGGGAAAACCTGGTTTTGGTTTTCCACGGTTTCCACGGGCCCGCCTTTTCCACGGCTCTCCGTTTCCTTGCCGATGGCCTCGCCGGTGGCCGTGTAGCGGCCGACCACGTGCGGTCCATACCGGATCGACACCGTCCCATCCAGATGCTCATGAATCGTGACTGTGCAGCCCGCCAGCGAGCTACGGAACCGGCTCTTCTCCAGCTGCCAGTTCCGGTCTGTAATCGCGACCGTGTTGTCCTTGGCCACCATGCGTTCGGTCTGGACGCTGAAGATCCAGTTCAGATCGGTGCGCGCCGTCTTGCGAAATGCCGTGGCTTTTTCCTTGGCCGCGACGGTGAACTTGCGGTTGAACTCGGCGATGTAGCGCGTGCGCAGGAACGCATTGGCTGCCTCGACCGTGTCGATCGCGGCCAGCCGCAACTCCTGCGGCAGCCGTCCCTGCCAGGTGCCGAAACTGCGTTCGCTGCGGCCTCGCGCCTGCGGCGAGTACGCCGGAATCATCTGCACTCCCAACTCCTTCAGCGCCCGGCCCACTTGCGTCAGACGATGCTTGTCCACTTTCTCGCCGGCCTTCGGGGTCACGAAAAAGTGGCTGCCCCGATCGCTGTACAACGCGCAGAACAGACCCTGCTTCTCGATCACGTCGCGCAGTCCCGCCATCACCGTTCGCGTCGATTCTTCCTCCACCAGTTGCGCGTAATAAATCTCGCTGGTCGCGTCGTCGAGAATCACGATCAGGTCGTACCAGTGTTCATCCTGCAACCAGCGGTGCCGGCTGCCGTCGATATGCAGCAGCATGCCAGGCAGCGGTCGACGTGGACGCCGCTTCCGATGTACCCCGCGCTTGCGCTCACGCGCCACCAGTCCCGCTCCTTGCAGCATCCCTTTCACCCAGCTGTAGCTGAGCTTCACCTGATGCTCGGCTTCCAGCTTTTCGTGAAAATGACGCACGTTGAGATCGAAATACCGGTCGCGGTAAAGTCCCAGCACCTTCTCCATCACTGTTACCGGCACGCGCTTGGGAGCTGGCCGTCCTCTGCGCCGGTCAAACAACCCCCGAAACCCAAACTGGTCATAGCGCTCCCTCCAGCGCCGCATCTGCCGGTCGCTGATGCCGATGATCTCGGCTGCCTGCCACCACGTGATTTTCTTCGCCATTGCTCGCAAAATTACTTCCTGTACCTGCATCGCTCGCTCCACTGCGGCCTTCGTGTAAGAGAACATGCCTTCCATGCTCTCCTACCACGCCGCCTGCAGCGGACACTTCACTTGCTAATTCAGCCGGACATATCATGTGCTACCGACATTCGTTTTATTTCTGCTTGACAACGGTTTTACAAGGGGAATAAACTCACGCGTTGTCGATTGAAACGTTTCAAACAGCCCGCTTTCTGCCTGCCCTGCAGCAACTTTGCGCCGGCGCGGCACGGGGCGTGGAGGAGGAACCGTATGCGTCGCAACCTTGGTCTGTCTTTATTAGCCTTCTGCGTGCTCGCTGCCGCGTTATTCGCGCAAGTCGTGATCACCAGCAACATCGTGGGTACCATCACCGACCCACAAGGCGCCGTCATCGAAGGCGCGAAAATCACACTTACGAACATCGACACTGGTGTTCAGTGGAAGATGACCACGAGCTCAAACGGTGACTATCAATTTGCCCACCTCATCGCCGGCACCTACAAGGTCGAGGTCGTCAAAGAAGGCTTCACGCATACTGTTTCGACCGCTGTGTCTCTCGAAAACGGCACGACTCTGCGCATTAACCTCGCTCTGAAGGTGGGAAAAGCCAACGAGACCGTGGAAGTGTCCAGCGCGGCCGCGCTGGTTAAGACCGATGATGCCAACGTGTCGGAGGTCATCGAGAACAAATTTGTCCGCGACCTGCCCATGGAGGGCCGCAACTACCTGAACTTCGCCCAAATCCTGCCCAACTTCAACAGCGGCACTGGTGATACTTCCCGCATGGCTTGGGGTCTGGCTTCGGCGACCATGCCCGGCGCTATGCAGTTGAACGTAGGTGGCACGGAATATGGAGTCGGCTATTACGTCGACGGTCTAAACAATAACGACAATTGGGTGGAAGGTCCGCTCGTGAACGTGAACCAGGACACGATCCAGGAAGTCAAAGCGGAGGTGTCCAACTATTCGGCCGAGTATGGCCGCGATGTAGGCCAAATCAGCGTGACTTCGAAGTCGGGGACCAATTCCTTGCACGGGTCGGTATACGACACTTTGCAGAATTCGGGCATGAACGCCAACAATCCCTACAGTAACTTTCAGGGGATACCGCGCAACGCGTATCACCAGAACCAGTACGGCTTCACCGTGGGCGGTCCGGTGATCATTCCCAAGGTATTTAACGGGAGGAATAAGCTATTCTTCTTCGGGTCGTTCGAGCGCTTGCGCAACCGCGGCGAGAGCCAATTCACCACCTACGTCCCCACCGCGGACGAGCGCAAGGGAGACTTCAGTGCGTGGCTTACTCGGTTTCCCGTGGACCCGACGCAATGCGATGGGTCGGCGAATGAGCCCGCCAACTGCCGTTATGTGATCTACGACCCAAGCACGCTGAACCTGAGTACCAGTCTGCGGCAGCCCTTCCAGTACAACGGCGTGTACAACGTGATCAATCCGAACGCGGTGGCTACCCAGGCTACGACGTACCTTTCACATTTCCCGCAGCCAAACGGATACTCGTCGCCCGCGGCCGACAACTTCAACAACTATGCGGGGTCCTATAGCGCCGGCATCAACAACAATAATTACAGCGCGCGCGGGGACTACAACATCAGCAGCCGCGATTCCGTTTATTTCAGATACCTGCACGACTCCGGCAGCGTCATCAATCAGTGTTGCCTCCTTCCTTCGTTGTCCATGAACAGCGGCCCCTATCACCGCTCAAATACCTATCAGGCCCACTACGTACATTCCTTCAGCGCCACTTTCAACAACGAATTCAATGTGAGCTGGTATAACGGCTACAACTTCAGTGACGATCCTTCGCAAGCCAATGCGTTCGCCAACTCGTGGGTCCCGTCTCTCTTCCAGAACTCGTCGTCGAACATGGCCGGGTTTACGTCGTATGACAAGAACCTGTTCAACATAAGCAATGACGCCACGTTCTCCGTGGGACTGGGCGGGAACCTGCCTTCCAGTCCCGGCAATGCCATGGGAAGCAGTTTGAACCTCGGAGCAACGGAGTATTGGTATCAGTGGGTGCCGGTATTCCAGTTGTCGGACAACGTTGCGAAAACCATTGGGCGGCACACTCTAAAGGCTGGCTTTTACATGGCCCATCGTTATGAGCGTGACAATGACATCATTCGCTCAGTGAATTTCAATGGGAACTACACCAGCAAAGGGTCCTACATCAATGATGGTTCAGGCAACGGAATCGCCGACTTCGAACTTGGCGATGTGAGCGCTATGGGTCAGCGCACGCCGGTGGCCAGTGGCGATGCCAGCCTTTATTACGGCATGCCGGAGTACAGCGCCTTTATTGGGGACAACTGGAACGCGACTCGAAACCTCACTGTGACCTTGGGCCTGCGTTACGACCTGCCCATCCCCGCATATTCCGTCGACAATTACTGGTCCGTGCTCGACCAGACGTATCCCGGGTGGCGATTTGTCATGCCGGGGTTAACTCCAGGCACCCAAGCTCATCCCTTCTCCGCTCCCAAGAAGGATTTCGCGCCCCGTCTTGGGCTTGCATATCGGCTTGGAGAAAAAACCGTAATCCGCAGTGGTTATGGAATCTTCTATGAGACAGGCCGCTTCAAATTCCTCGATCAGGTGACCTGGAACGGTCCTGGCTATGGAGGAACTTCTTACTACTCCACGAATCAGGTCGCCGATCCGGGACTGCCGTACTATACATTCGCCGATACATTCCAAGCTCCCGTTACCGTTACCCGAGGCACATACCCGACCCCACTCGGTACTGACGGAGGCTTGATGTGGCCGATTACCAACCCCAGCAGCGCATACCCCACGTCGACCGTTGATCCGAAGACTTGGGTAACCCCCTACAGCCAGCGCTGGAGTCTGGACGTCCAACGCGAACTGGGGAAAACCGTGGTGGCGACCCTCGGCTATGTGGGTTCTGAGGGCACGCATCTGCCGATTCAATATGACTTGAACCTCTATCCACAAGGCTTCTACCCGGACATTTACCAGTCGCAATGTCTCACTTGTGACGCAGTACGTCCGCTCACGGCGGTCGCTCCGGGCCGCTGGAGCGGCATTAATTCGGTCCGCCCGAATCAGAGTAGCAACTACAACGCCATGAACGCCCAATTAAAGACACGCGGATGGCATGGCCTCACGAGCCAGGTTTCCTACACATGGTCCAAGCAGATGGATACATTCTTCGGCGAGAGCGGGGAAGGCGGGCAACACGCCATCGGCGGACAGTGGCATCCCAATTGGAGTTATGGCCCCTCGGATGCCAACCATACCAACCGTTTCGTCGCTGCCTTCACCTACGAACTGCCCGGAAAGACGCTGGGAAACCGCTGGGTACGAGAGGCGATCGGAGGCTGGCAGATCAACTCCATCACCACCTTCGAGTCAGGGGCGCCCACAACCATATTCAACGGCTACACTCAGTCGTATGATGGCATGGGGGACGTTCCCAACCAGACTTGCAACGCCAATATCTCGCGAGGCAGCAGAACGTTTACCAACTATTTCAATACGGGGTGCTACGTGGAGCCCGCTGCCAGCACGGACCCCTACTACACCAGCCAAAGCATCTTCAATTACGCGGTGACTCGAGGGAACGAACACCGGAACAACCTTACCCAGCCTGGAATCAACAACTGGGATATGGGACTGCAAAAGTCATTCCACCTCTTCGGCGAAGGCCGGGAGTTGCAGTTCCGTGCGGACTCGTTCAACGTCTTCAACCACACTCAGTGGGCCAGCATCAACACGAACCCCGGTGTGCCAAGTGCCAACTACGTCCTTGACGACCGTCAAACCAACCCCGGAAGCGAGTTTGGATCGATCACGGCTGGCCGCCCGGGTCGCCGCATGCAGTTGAACATGAGGTTCGTGTTCTAGAGGTTGAGGGGGCCGGCGCGAGCGATTTTCCCCGTCTCGCTCGCGCCGCCAGGTTGTGCCACCTTTGTTTGCGTGGACTCAATTCAGCGGGAGGGCCATGTATCAACCGGAAGCGTATGCAATCGCGCTGTTATTCATGATCGGAAGCATGCTGTGCTGGGGTTCGTGGGCCAACACCATGAAGCTCACCCCAGGCTGGGCTTTTCAGCTCTTTTATTGGGACTACGTAATCGGCATCATCGCGGCTAGCCTATTGTGGGGACTCACGCTCGGCAGTATTGGTGGGGGAGAACTCTCCTTCCTCACCAATATCGGCACTGCCGATGCAACGCATATCATCTTCGCCCTGCTCGGCGGAGCTGTATTCAATGTTGCAAACCTCCTGCTTGTCGCCGCAATTGACATTGCTGGACTGGCCGTCGCGTTCCCCATCGGCATTGGATTAGCCCTCGTAGTAGGAGTGCTGCTGAACTACTTCATCGCGCCTCAGGGAAGTCCCCTGTTGCTGTTTGGCGGGGTACTCCTGGTCGTCCTCGCTATTGTGGTGGACGCGCTGGCCTATCGCCGACGCGAGACTACGCAAAAGACTCTAAGCGCGCGTGGCATTCAGATCAGTCTCGCCTGCGGCGTGCTGATGGGCGTCTTCTACCCACTCGTTGCCAAGGCAATTACGGGAAATCATTCACTCGGTCCCTACAGCGTGGCCTTTTTCTTTGCCCTCGGTACCGCTGTGTGTGCGGTGCCGGTGAATTACTTCCTGATGCGCAGGCCGCTCACCGGAGGCCAACCCGTGAGCATGGCTGACTACGGGAAAGGTCGTGCTGCGTGGCATGGCTGGGGAATTCTCGGCGGAATGATCTGGTGCACGGGCGCAGTGTTGAACTTTGTTGCGTCGCATGCCCACATCATCGGTCCCGCCGTCTCCTACGCGATCGGCCAGGGCGCGACCATGATTTCCGCGATATGGGGAGTGTTTGTGTGGAAAGAATTTGCCAGTGCGCCTCCGGGTGCGCGAAAGCTGATACCACTGATGTTCCTATTTTTCCTCGTCGGGTTGGGCGCAGTAGCGGTGGCGCCGGTATTTCCACGGTGAGCTGCGCCGCAACCACCGAGGAGACCCGGACCCTGGGTCGACGAGGCTGGAAACTGAGCTGGGAATCTATATGTCTAAGCGGATCGTAGTCGTCGGCAGCATCAATCTTGATCTCGTAGCCGCAACCCCGCGAATTCCGATTGCTGGCGAAACCGTAGCCGGACTCTCTTTTCGAACTTTTCCTGGCGGGAAAGGTGCGAACCAGGCTGTCGCCGCTGCGCGCGTTGGTGGAGCAGTGAGTATGGTTGGGAAGCTCGGAGCGGACGCTTTCGGCGTTCAACTGAGGGAGAGCCTGGAAGAATCGAATGTGAACACAGAGGCAGTCGAAGTCGTACCCGGATCCTCAGGCGTTGCCCTCATTACGACTGATCCGAAAGGACAAAACGCCATCACTGTCGTCGCGGGTGCGAATGCTCAACTCTCTCCGGCGGATATTGATGCGAATATCGATCTGATCCGCAGCGCTGGCATTCTGCTCACGCAACTCGAGATCCCGCTCGCAACCGTGGACTACCTGGCTGCGATAGCTGCTCAGGAACGAATCCCTCTGATCTTGGATCCTGCACCCGCGCGCTTCTTGCCGCCGTCCCTTCTGAAGTCTGTCGACTGGCTAACGCCGAACGAGACGGAAACCTGCATCCTGCTTGGGCGCGGACCGCAAGAACTATCCGAAAATCTGACCCAGGATGCGGCGAATGCTCTGCTCGATTGCGGAAGCCGGAATGTCATTCTGAAGCTCGGCGACCGGGGCTGTTACGTTGCGCTCGCGGACGGAACCCGGCAGCTGTTGCCAGCCTATGCGGTGAAGGCTGTCGATACCACCGCGGCGGGCGATGCTTTTAACGGCGCTTTTGCCGTCGCACTTATGAACGGGCTAGAGCCTCTCGAGAGCGCTTCATGGGCGGCAGCCGTTGCTGCAATCTCCGTTACACGCCCCGGTGCCCAAGCGTCGATGCCAACCGCCTCGGAGGTCGCTCGTTTCCTCGAAGACAGCCACTGCTCCAAGTCCACTCGCGTTTGAGCCGGAAGTAGCGACTTCGGCGAAGCGTTGCTTGGACTGGCGGATGCGTGCGAGGCAATGTGGCGAAGTTTTGCTGATCTCAGGAGCATCATATGGAGCTAAGCCGACGGGATGCGCTTCGGCTTATCGGATTGGCAACGGCGTCCGGGTCCCTTTGCGGCGGGTTTGGAGAGTCAGCGGCATGGCTCGATCAATCAGTACATCAAGATACTGAGGTACAGATAAAATCCCACCTATTTAGACTCTCAGATGTCACGCTTCTCGAGAGTCCCTTTCGGCAGTCGCAGGATCGGAATCAGGAATACCTTCTTTCTCTCGATCCAGACCGTTTACTCGCATGGTTTCGGCGAGAGGCGGGACTAACGCAGAAGGCTCCCGTATACGGCGGCTGGGAGTCTGAAGAGGTCGCGGGACCCAACCAAAGCCTGCCCGGCGCTATAGCCGGCTTCTACCTTTCGTCGATGGCGAACTGCTATGACAATACTCACGATCCTCGAATTCGAGAACGCCTGATCTCTATGGTCGCGGGACTCGAGGAGTGCCAACAGGCTTTCGGAGACGGATATCTTCTACCCACCAAAAACGGCCACCAGCTCTTTGAACGAGTATCCAGTGGTGAGATCGTAACCTCAAATCCGCTGATTAACGGAGTATGGGAGCCCACGTATGTTCTTAACAAGATCATGCTCGGGCTCTACGATGTCTGGATGAGTCTGGGCATCGAGCAAGCACGGACGGTTCTGCTCCTGGTTGCCGACTGGTTCGGAAGCAAGGTGCTCGACCGACTCAATGACGAACAGGTTCAGAGCTTGCTAGTATGCGAGCACGGCTCCCTCAACGAGTCGTTTGTGGATTGCTTCTTGATTACCAGGGACAAGAGGTATCTCGCCTGGGCGAAGCGTCTGAACGACCACGACATGCTCGATCCCCTTTCGGCAGGGACAGATATTCTGGATGGGTGGCACGCCAACACACAAATCCCGAAATTCACGGGGTTTCACGCAGTCTATCGGCAGACGGGCGAAGCACGGTTCAAAGATGCTGCCGTCAACTTCTGGACCATCGTGACCCGAAATCGGTCCTGGGTGAACGGAGGCAACAGTAGCGGCGAGCGCTTCTTTCCCGCCGAACAGACGACTGAGCGAATGCTCGCCACGGTAGGACCAGAGAGCTGCAACACGGTGAACATGCTCCGGTTAACCGAGACGCTGTTCGAAGAATCAGCGAGCGCCGAACTTGCCGACTACTATGAACGCGCTCTCTACAATCATGTGTTGCCAGTTCACGAGCCGCATCGCGGCATGTGCGCATATTTCATGTCGATGAGACCCGGCCACTACCGCCTTTATAGCAGTGAGTTGGACTCTTTTTGGTGCTGTGTCGGAACAGGTATTCAGTCAGCCAGTCGCTACGGACGTTTCATCTACGCGAAGGGCGAGAGCGCCCTTTACGTAAATCTTTTCATCCCTTCTGAAGTCCGGTGGCAAGAAGCCAACGTCACCGTCCGCCAGGAGACTTCTTTCCCGGATGATGCCCACTCGACGCTCCATATTTCTACCCCCAAGAGTCGCCGGTTCTCCTTATTCTTGCGGCACCCAGGCTGGTTGAAGGCTCAAACCGTCACGGTAAGTATTAACGGGCAAACCCAGAGGCTTGCTTCAAACCCGAGCTCCTATCTTGAGTTGACTCGAATATGGAAGAACGGTGATCAGGTCGATGTGAAATTGCCCATGGACCTGCACCTGGAACCGCTGCGTGGTTCAAGCGAGTATTCTGCGATCCTGCGCGGTCCCATGATCCTCGCCGGGGAACTCGGCACGAAGAACCTGAGGATGGAAGACTTTTACAAAACAATGGATCAGGTACCTCACCGTTCCATATCTTTCTCAGAGACCCCGCTATTGTCAGGAACTAAGGCGAAGATTCTCGGGAGCATACAGCAGAAGGACGAGAATCACCTGGCTTTTTCGTTGAGCTGTCCCGATCAGAGCACGACCATTTCGCTCTCACCTTTGTTTCGGGTTCATTTCCAGCGCTACATCGTTTACTGGCGGATGCTTCCGGACGATACTTCCCGCCAGCAGCTACGCGACGCATTGACTAGTTCGGAAGCCAAGAGAATAGAGAGTCGCACTCGTGCTACGGATATGGTGATTGCTGGAGATACGGCATCCGAAGATTCGCACAAGTTTGAAGGCGTAAGCACGAAGGTTGGCGTCGAAGAAGAGCAAACTTGGAGGCGCGCTACCGCCGGTGGATGGATGAGCTATCAACTGGCGATTCAAGCCGACATGGATCACGAACTTGGGATTGAATATCATGGCGCGGAATTCGGCCCGAACCAGTTCACAATTCTCATCAACGGACAGCGTCTTTGTGCCGAAGAAAATCTCAAGAACTTCGATCTGCCGGTCCGCTATGTTAAGACGTATCGTATCCCCGCGAAGCTTGTTGCATCGCTGGACCGCGTTACCATCAAACTTCAGGCATCCTGGCCCAGTGCCACTGCACGTGTTTTCGCTCTAAGTGTGGTTCCCCAGAAGATCTGAAAACACATTAACCCGGGCTGGCTTTCGACTCTTGCGGCGCACCAATTCCGTGCCACGTCTCTTACGCAGATTGGTCTGCCGCGTGAAAGTCTCGTCCTTTCCGCTCCGGCCCGNNGCGCCAGTTCGTTCAGGTGCGCTGGAATGATTCCGAATGTGCCCTGCACTCCCGTCTGCATCAAACATGCGCCGATCATCAGAGTGGTGGGTAACACGCCGAATGCCCACGGGTAGAGCGCGAGGGCAGCGACTCCGAGCGCGAGCATAATCGTATGCCTCCGTCCCAGGGATTCCGAAAGCTGCCCAAAGAATGTGGACGAAGCAATCGCGCAAATGTTGTAAAGGATTGCGATCCTGGACACGGTAGACCTCGCGAATCCATGTGCCGATTTCAGGAAGTCCGGATACAGGTCCTGCGTCCCGTGCGATAAGCAGGACATGACAGTCATGACGAGCAACAGATACGCAAATCCAGTTCGGTTCTCCCACAGAACACGAAACATAGTGGTGATAGAGCGCTGATGATGTTGCTGCCATGCGCTCGATTCTGGAGCTCGGAGTGCGAGCACAGAGATCAGCACCGCAATCGCGAATCCCACACAGAACATTGCCCGCCAGCCAAAGTGAGGCAATACGTTTTCCATGGCGACAGCGGCGAGCAGGTATCCGAGAGGATAGCCGCTCTGCATTAAGCCGGAAATCAGTCCGCGGTGGCGACGGGGCGCACTTTCCACGGCCAGAGAGGCACCTACGCCCCAATAACCTCCCATGCCGATGCCGTACATCGCCCTCAGAATCACGAACGTGGCGTAGTTTGGAGCGAATGCGCTCAACATCGTGCATAGGGAGAAGTACAGGACGCAGGCGACCAGAGGAAGGCGGCGGCCGAAACGATCGGCCAGCGAGCCGAAAATCAGCGCGCCTACCGGCCGCATTGCCAGAGCGATCGAGATGGTCCAGACGATGGCTCTCTTTTCGACGTGGAAGTTAGCGGCGAGCGTGTCTACGAGAAGAATTACGACGAAGAAGTCAAAGGCATCCAACACCCATCCCAGAATTCCAGCGGAAACGGCATATTGCCATCCGGACGTCGTCGGTTCGTGAGAAGGATCGAGAGGCATTCAGATGTTGTCCCGCCGAGCGTTTTATCCGGCATGTTGGCACCGGCTCCAGACTTCGTCCGAATATTAGTTCGTTGAAGCTGGCGTGCTTTCCATGTCCTTCACGCACCGGAAGCCAAGAGTGCCGGCGCGATCCTTGCTCGGCGCCATCAACAGGAGCTTGCCGTGCTGGTCGAGCCGGTAGGCTGGCGGAAAATACCATACCGACCCTTGCGGTTGGTAGTAGCTGCCACCGCGCACAACGCCTCCGCGAGTGTGTTCGTCCCTGAATTCATCGGTCCATTGCCAGACATTTCCGACTAAATCCTCGACGCCGAATTGGCTGGCTCCTTTGGGATGAGCGTCTACTGGGTCGGGAGCTTTTAATTTGCGGCCCTTATCTGGCACAGGGACCGCCGCCACATCCCAGTTGTTTCCCCACGGATACAGCCTGCCGTCGGCGCCTTGGCTGGCGTACTGCCATTCCCACTCATGCGGAAGCCGCTTTCCCGCCCAGGCTGCGTACGCGCGAGCATCCTCCAACGAAACCCAAGTCACCGGCTTGTTGTCCCATCCTGCCTGGTACGTACCGTTCGACCAGTCGCGAAGGAAGTTCAAGTGATCTTTGGGATGGTAGTGTGTGGCTTCCAGGAATTTCTTGAACTGCGCGTTGGTAACCGGGTAACGGTCGATCCAGAACGCGTCCATGTGCAACTTGTGAAGGTGGTGCCTGCGCGGCGAGTCTTCCCATGGATATTGGACATCCACCCCGACGTCGTTGAATCCTTCCAGTTCGATGCCGACGACCTTGAACGTAAACTCGCCTTCTGGAATTCGAACCATGCCATCAGGGGTGCTTGAAGCAGGGCGTGTCTTGTCGATGGGCACGATTTGCTGGGGCGCGAACTTCCAATCCGCCGAATAGCTGCTTAACGGCTGAGCGGAGAGTTGCTTCATCTCGACCAGCAGCTTCTTCAGGGTGTCGGGTTGGTCCGGTGTGGCCAAGACCGTGCCGAAGCCGTGCGCCTCAATCGAAAAACTCAGGAAAATGCGTCCTTCATCGGCTTCGGGAGTGAGTTCAACTCCATGCCAAAGGTCGAAGTAGTGCATGCCAGCTTGAACTGGAAGACGTAACTGGCGGCCTTCCACGTCGTATTGAGTGCGGTTCACAATGGTCCAGAGGGCACTGTTTCCCTGAGGCCAGCGACTGGCGAAGATGCCTGCCTGCTCTGTCTCGGCGTAAGGCTGCCACTCTGGACTCACCAGGAAATTTGCCATCGCACGCTCGATCGTCGCGACGCGCCGCAGGACCTCTGCATCGCGGGGAGCGATCTGGTTCCAAATGCCCCAGATGTTTTCCCAACTCTCGTAGCCGACGCCATTGAAAAAGGCGAATTGCAAATTGTCGACTTTGCTGTGGTTCCAGCGGTCGCAAACATTCACCATGTGCCTGGGCTCAAGCCACTTGAATGCGCTCACCATCGGTGGATTGGGATACTGCCAATACCCCCACTCCATGTTGTTCCAAGCCAGCGCTTCAAAAGGAGAGGGGAACGCGTGTTCGGGCTCGAGCGCGAGCGGATGCCCTATGGCATCCGAAGCAGTGCGGAATGCGCGCGGAATCCCCCGCAGGGTGTCGCCGTTGATGCCGTCTGCTCCCACGTCCGCCATGAGTTTCGCGGTCGCGTCCCAGTCGGCGGCGCCAACGTCGCGCGTACCTTGGTCCCAAGCCATGAAAGGGAAGAAAACCTTGACCCCGCGGCGGTGGAAATCCGCGACCATCTGCTTGACCCCAGTTACGCCACCGGGCATGGCTCGAACCATGTCGTACTGGTTGCGGTTGTCAATGCCAATATTCGGATACACCGGCCAGATGAGCACGGAGTCAATGCCACCGTAACGCTTCTCCAGATCGTCCAGGTATTTATCAACGGTGTAATTTCCCGTGCCGGGGTCGTAGAAGTAACGGTCTTCGACCATCATCTGCGGCTGGATGAAACTGGACTGTGTCCACTTGAGTTCCGGTCGTTCATATTCTCGCCCGGAATAACCTGCCCGGACCCATGCCTCCATCCGCCAATGGGTGATGTCCTCCAGCCAAGCTTTGTAATCTTCCGGCGAGCATATCTTCGGTTGGCCCGCCGAGGGCTTGATCGGATTGAGGCAATCTGGTCCGGGAATCTGATCTCCGTCCGGAGGGTAATGAGTTGTCTGGGCCGGCGCCCAGACTGCAAGGAGTACAAGAGCCAGAAGGCTCGATCCGACAACGTGTTTATGACCATTTTCTCGTATCACGGAACCCTCGATCGCTGCCGATCAGTCCAGAATTTTTGGCGGAGAAATCTGCTACGGGTCGGAATCGCCGTCAGATTAAAACGTTTCAAAGATAAAGTCCAGCGGACATTGAATGAAGCCGTAATACCGCGGCTAGGTCACGAATGAATCCTTTCAAATTCGCATCCAAATTCGTAAGATTGGTCACTGAATCCATGATCCCCCGAAACTCATTTCTCCTTTTCATAGCCACGCTGGTGATGGTTGTCGCACAGACACTGGCTGCGCAGACCGAGACTACGCCATTCGTCCACAATGGCTACAGTCGTCCCTACATTATTCATCGGCCTGCTCATCTCGCAGCCCATCCTGCGGTGGTGTTTATGCTGGGCGGCATCCGAAGCACGGCAAAATCTGCATCAGAAGACTTCAACTGGATCAGCGAGGCGGATCGCAACGGATTTCTGATTGTGTTCCCGGAACCTGTGCCTACACAGACCGATCTACCGATTGGGCACAATAACATTACTTTCTGGGAAATGAAGGGCTCCCGTACCCATCGTCTGGCCCCCGGCGCGCTACCCGTCGATGACGAAGGGTATTTGATGGCGGTTCTTCACGATGTGCTTCAGCGAGAACACGCGGACCGAAAGCGAGTTTTCTTTGCCGGCTTCTCGAGCGGATCGGGAGCGGTGCAATTGCTCGCATCGCGTCATTCCCAGGAAATCCGTGGAATTGTCGCCGTAGCCACGCCGCTCATGGATCCGCCGCTGAAACTCGCTCGCCCCGTTCCTATCCTCTATATACACGGCGACAATGACGAGCAGTTTTCCGGCTTCGAAGCCAACAGCCCGCATTTCGCCACCACGCCTCATGGCAACTGGGTAACTTGGGGATACCTCAACGGCTGTCGGATTCAGACGGCTGACAGGATGAATTGGGGCGTGCAGTTGTCGTGGCAGGGTTGTAAGAACGGCGTACCCGTGGTGGCCGACTTCGTTGCGAATTTTGGCCACGAGTGGGCCGGCAGCCGGGATTCCTCCGGAAGCAAGCAACAGTCGCCAGCCACCGCACTGGATTTTGCCGACATGGCGTGGCAGTTCTTAGCCGGAATTCAATCGAAATAGAGCCGACGAAAGAGGTCTTTTTACCCAACCTGCCAGACGCTGTCGAGCACAGTTCCGTCCACCCACTTCACAATAGCGACAGGGCGGTCACCGCGCTTGGGTCGTTGCGGCTTGCCGCCACAGATACGCTCGACCTCCGCCTGGATCTCTTGCAGCGGACGAACGGGAAGCCTCGAGCCTCTAACCGCATCAAGCAGATCCTGGCGGCGCGGGTTGATGGCAATGCCACGCTCAGTCACGACCACATCGATCAACTCCCCGGGCCCGCAGAGCGTGGTCACCTCATCCACAATGACGGGTATGCGGTCGCGGAACGAAGGCACAGCCAGAATGGTGCATCCTGCGGCCAGGCAGTTCTGCCAGCCGCCGATACCGTGCAGAAGTCGTCCGTCGGAATGAGATGCGACGTTCGCATTGAAGTTCGTATCGACCTCGGTTGCCCCCAGCACAACTGCGTCCACTATGGATGCGAAGTTTCCTTTGCCGTTGTAGTTGTACGAAGTGAACGGAGAGGTCGCCACGTGACGCGGATTGCTGGCGATGGAGCGTACGCCCTCGAGGTCAAACGTCTGACCGTCGAGGATGTAGTCTGTGAAGCCCTCTTCTAGAAGTTCGACCAGCTCCACGGCTTTCAGTGACTTGCCCTTGCATGCCCACACCGCAACTATTTGCAGATTGACAGGGCTATAACTGCATTTGGGGTTCACGGGTGCAGCAAGCCAGAATACTCCCCAAAAATTTGGACCTTTTTCCGCGACTTCTTCGCGTTACTAGATAGAGGCCGAGTTTGGATCAGATGGCGGCCCATCCAACGTTCGCAAATTCTCAAAAAGGAGATACTCCCGTGAAGCATCGACATCGGTTGTGTCGTAGTTGGATCCTTGTCGTTGGCAAGCCTGGCAGGAACAACCCTAAAAGTGTGCAATTTTCTGCATCTTAACAGGCACCGGGTCCGGTGATGCCGTCCACACTCTCTCTCCTGCGGCTGTCTCGCGAATCTCAACGTAAACTCAGTTCAAAGAAATGGTTAGCAAACTAACTTCAAGGAGGTTCTATGGTTCGCACTAGCGTTTGGTTATGCACGTTTTTTTCACTCATGGTCGTATCTTTGCTCGCGGGCGTCGATCCAGCAAATGCGGCCTCCACGGCCATCAAGTCTAAGAACCAAGAAGTAGTGCTCCAGCCCGGCCAAAGTATTACCCTTTCAGTACCCTGCGGAACGGCCCCTGGATGCGGCACGAATGGGTTTGCTTTGTTTGATGCCAACGTCAATTTATCTATTCAGGTCGTGCAGTGCGGCCTTGTGACAGGAGACAGTTGTAGTGTTGACGTTACCGGGTTCTTCGGCCAACAGGTCGCGGCAGGATCGGGGGCAACAGGACGTCGCGGTCACGGCCACCCTTGCCTTGGCGAACATGAATGACCATGCGTTGGCTGTCGATGTCGCAGACTTTGAGGTGACATAGTTCAGCGCGTCGCAGGCCGGTCGCATACAGCGTCATCAACATGGCGCGGTGCATCAGGTTCTAGGCGCAAGCAATGAGCCGCGACACTTCCTCCTGACTTAGTACTGTGGGCATCCGCCTCTGACGCTTGGGAAACGGAATGTGATCGGGAAGATACGGGCGCCGTAGTGTCTTGACGAAGAGAAAACGCAGAGCGGCCGTTCGACCTTCGATCGTCCCCGGCGAGAGTTTGCAGTCGCGAAACAGGTGAACCTGGTACTCGCGAATCTGTTCTGGGCCGAGGTGATCGGGCGAGCGGTGGAAGTACTTCGCGAAATCCTCTATGGCGTGGATATAAGCACGGACGGTGTTCTGAGCGTAGTTGCGACGCTGAAGTTCATCCAGCATCAGTTTCCTGAGTCGGCTCACAATAACCTCCTTGTGACCCAAACCTACACCAGTGACACTGCCCAGACGGCAACCCACGCGGTAGCGTCCGCCGCGCTAGCGGCTTCGTTGTGTGCTGGGCATGCTCAGTAACTTGGAGGTGAAAGTCCTCTGGCCGACCTGATGGAGGTGAAGGCCTAGTGATGATGCAAGGGCTACTGCCGCGAGGCGGGGTCTGAAGGAAGCATTAAACAAACGTGCGAGTCGATGGACAAAAACCGGATACAAGGCGCCAGCGCCGGACGAGCGGGCAACTTACCGCGAAGTCCATATCCATCAAGGACGCGAAGCGTAGATTCGGCGACTGTGCACGGAAGGCGGTTGAGCCTACCCCAGGAGATCTGCTCGGCGTCGCTTCGGCGACTGAGGTGGTCGAAAGGCCGCCTGACCGCGGGGCAGAAGTCAGCATAAGGCATAGTAGGTCATGACGTCGGCGAAGCTAGTGAGGCACTCCGATCCGAAAGGTGGAGAAACAGATAGGCTGAGCCGGGAACGGTGGCCGAAGGCCGGAACGAGAAGGAGAGGCAAGTAGGACATGAATCTCAGGAGCGACAAGCGGCAGAATGTCCAGGGACAACTGGACTTCTCGTCTCCGCCAGCGGGTGAAGCCCGCGAAGCGAAAAGGGAAGAGACCGAATCGCCCTCGGCGGTGCATGGCCCCGAAAGCCCAGCCAGCACGAATCGATTGATGGAGGAAATATGTGAGCGAGAAAACCTGAAGCAAGCTTTGCAGCAGGTGAAGGCTAATAAAGGTAGCGCGGGCGTCGATGGCATGACCGTTGGCGGAATCAGCGACTACCTGAAGCAGCACTGGCCAGCGATCCGAGAACAACTGCTGAGTGGGACCTACGAGCCGAAACCGGTGAGGCGGGTGGAAATCCCCAAACCGGACGGCGGGGTGCGAAAGCTTGGCATCCCGACGGTGCTGGATCGATTCATCCAGCAGGCGGTGATGCAGGTGCTGCAGCGGCGGTGGGACTCGACGTTCTCCGACCACAGCTATGGTTTTCGACCCAGACGATCCGCGCATCAAGCAGTGGCCCAGGCACAGCAATACATCGCAGAAGGCCACGGCTGGGTGGTTGATCTCGACTTGGAGAAGTTTTTCGATCGAGTCAATCACGACAAACTGATGGGTCAGATCGCAAAACGAGTCGAGGACAAACGGCTGTTGAAACTCATCCGGGCATTCCTGAATGCTGGGGTGATGGAGAACGGACTGGTCAGCCCAAGCGTGGAAGGCACTCCGCAAGGAGGTCCACTTTCTCCACTGCTGTCCAACCTCGTGCTCGACGAACTCGACCGTGAGTTGGAGCGCCGGGGACATCGTTATGTTCGCTACGCGGACGACAGCAACATCTACGTTCGCAGCGAGCGCGCGGGTCAACGGGTGATGGAAAGCATCACGCGATTCATCACGCAAAAGCTCAAACTCAAGGTGAATGAAACGAAGAGCGCGGTGGCGCGACCGCAGCAGCGGAAGTTTCTCGGATTCAGCTTTACCGACGGTCCGGAGATCAAGCGCACGATTGCGCCCAAAGCTCTGGAACGGTTTAAGCATCGCATCCGAGAAGTCACACTTCGGGCGAAAGGTGTCAGCCTGGAGACGACGATAGCAGAGCTAGCTTCGTATCTGCGAGGTTGGCGCAGCTATTTCGGCTTCTGCGAAACGCCTGTGGTGCTGGAGTACTTGACCCGCTGGGTCCGGCTCCGACTGCGAGCCGCTATGTGGCGGCAATGGAAAACACCACGCCGTCGCCGCGCGGCTCTGTTAGCACTGGGGGTTCGCCCGCGACTGGCCAACAACACGGCCGGCAGCGGACTCGGCCCCTGGTATCTGGCCCGGGCCAAAGCCCTCTCGGTGGGGCTTTCCAATGCTCACTTCAAATCGCTCGGACTTCCAACGCTGATCGA
>PMUM01000440.1 GCA_003166855.1 Acidobacteriaceae bacterium
CGACTTCAATCTCCGCCATGTGCGCGCCAAACCCGAACACTGCGTACGGATTTCCCTGCCCGTTTTCGTCGAGAGGACTCGTCGGCGGATCGAACGTCGCCGCGGCAGTAATCACGTAGCCATGTGGATCGAGCGGCAACTCCGACAGAATGAGCGTCTTCCGCTTTCCATCGTCGATAACCGCGACCTTGCCTTCCCCAAATTCGATCGTTGCGCAGTCACACGCTCCGCCCAGTTTCAATATCTCTCCACGCAACCTCGTTCCCGCCATCTGCGCGGCTTTCCCAGTAACAAACGTTTGCCGCGATGCCGACGTCTTGCCGCAATCCGGTGAAATCGACGTGTCGCCAGAAACCAGATCGAACTGCGCCACCGGCGCCATCAACGCATCCGCGCAAATCTGCGGGATGATGGTATTCGATCCCTGACCGATATCCACCGCGCCCTGATGCAATGCGATGCGACCGTCACGTTTAAGCCCGATGCGCACCGTGGATGGGTTGGGCAGCGACGTGTTCCCGCACCCATACCACATGCCCGCCACACCCACACCGCGCCGCAAGTGTCCAACCGCGTTCGCGTTGAATCTTCCTGCTTCCGCCCGCGCAGTTTGCCATCGCGGCCGCAATGCCTCAAAGCACGCGCGAATTCCGACCCCCTCTCCAAGCACCTGCCCGGTCACTGTCGGACTATCGTCGTCCAGCGCATTCAGAATGCGAAACTCCAGGCGATCCATTCCGACTCGATCTGCGAGATCGTCATAAAGCTGTTCCTGCGCAATCGCCGCCTGGGGCACGCCGAATCCGCGAAACGCCCCGGCTGGAACGATATTCGTGTGCACGGCGCGAGTCAGCGCCCGATAGTTGGGAACGCGATACGGTCCCGATGCGTGGACCGGCACTCGTCCCGCCACGGTCGGCCCCCAGGAAGAGTACGCACCCGTGTTGAAATCTGCGGCGAAGTCGAGCGCCGTGAGTTTGCCGTCGCGCGTCGCGCCCGCCCGCAGCCGCATCCGCGCCGGATGCCGCTTCGTGGTCGACACGATCGACTCCGTCCGCGAATACACCATGCGCACAGGTCGTCCCAACTTCCACGCCGCGAGCGCTACAAACGGCTGCACGGAAAGATCGAGCTTCGACCCAAATCCTCCTCCGACCGCCGTCGGAATAATCCGTACCTGTTGCGGCGCAAGCCCCAGAATCTTCGCAATGTCGTCACGATCCATATACGGAGACTGCGTGCAGGCCTGAATCTCGATCCGATCCCCAACGCGGCGCGCGAACCCAGCTTCGGGTTCGATGTAAGCATGCTCCACGAATCCCGTCTCGTACTCGCCTTCGACGACAACGTCCGCTTCGGCGAGCGCTTTTTCCACGTTCCCGCGAACTACGCGTCCGCAGACCAGAACATTTTTTTCGCGATGCGCATGAATACGAGGAGCATCCGTTGCCAAGGCGTCATCGATCGTCTTTAGCGGCGGCAACTCTTCCCAACGCATGGGAAACTCGGCCAGATCGAGCGCCTCGAGCGCATCTGTCTGGCCGACAACCGCAGCCACGGCTTCGCCTCGGAATCGCGCTTCGTTATGCGCAAACACCGGCTGATCCGCATACCTGGGAATTACGCCGTAGCAATCGGTGCCAGGCACATCCTTCGCCGTCAGAACGAGCACCACTCCCGGATGATCCGCAACGAACTGATTCAGATCTCCGAACTGAAACCGCGCTCGATGAAGGGGGCAGCGAATCACGCGTACTCCCAGCGTTCCCGCAGGGATCTCATCCGCCCCGAAGATCTCCGTGCCGTCGACTTTCTTCTTGCCATCGAGCCGCACCAGCCGCGCACCCACGGCCGCCCCTGCCTCGGGCGATGCCTCGACGACCACGTTCGCACCTGCTTCTACGATCGCGCTGATAATTTTCCGATAACCCGTGCAACGGCAAAGCACGCCACCGATTGCATCCATCACTTCGTTCTCGTCGGGAGAGGAATTTTTCTCCAGCAGAGCGGTTGCTGCCACCAGCATCCCTGGCGTGCAAGCTCCGCACTGCGCCGCACCATTCGAAAGGAATGATTGTTGGAGGCTCCCGTGCAATGGCGAACGCTCTGCCAGGCCTTCGACGGTAGTGACCTCGCATCCTGCGACCTGCCCGAAAGCCACCAGGCACGCGCAAACCGGATCGCCATTCAACAGAACCGTGCAGGCCCCGCAGTCACCCGCATCGCATCCCACCTTCGTCCCAGTCAATCCTAGATCGTCACGCAAAACGCGCGACAGCCGGCGCGTTCCCGACTCCGCAACCTCAACCTTTCGTCCGTTCACCGAGAACAAAATCAAATCGCCCGCCATTGGCAACTTCTCGACGGTCTCCATCTCAGCGACCGCCCACGCAAGCTTCCAGCGCGCGCTGCACCAGGGTCAACGACGCATCGCGCCGGTAGTCGGCCGTTGCGCGCATGTCGTCAATCGGGGAAAGAACCTGCAGATGCTCCGCTCTCACAGCCCCACTAATTCCCGTCTTCGATGGCAGACCGAC
>PMUM01000156.1 GCA_003166855.1 Acidobacteriaceae bacterium
CTTATCGACGCTGTGCTGCAGAGCGCAGCCAGCGGCGCTGGCGGCCCCGGATCGCGCGTCACCTTCGCCGGATGGAAATCGATCCTGGCCGAAGATCCCGACGATCCCGACGTGATTCGCCTGGCTCATCCCAATCGAATCAACGACACGTTCTGGTATCTCGTGACCAGAGTGATGCAGATGTTCGTTCGCGACCGCTTTCATCTGAAGGTGACCGGACTCGAGAAGCTCCCCAAGCGTGGCGCCTACATCATCTCGTCGAACCACCAGAGCTATCTCGACCCGCTGATACTGGCCTGTTTGCTGCCTCCGGAAGTTTTCTTTCGAGCTTTTGCCGTGGGCACAAGCGACATCTTCGGCCAGGGATTCATGCGCAAACTGGCGCGCTCCATTAAGGTAGTCGTGCTCGATCCCGACGCGAACCTGGTTCCCGCCATGCGCGCCGGCGCCTTCGGCCTGCGGCACGGACTGGCGCTCGTCCTCTACCCCGAGGGTGAGCGCTCTATCGACGGCACGCCCAAAGTATTCAAGAAAGGCGCCGCCATTCTTTCGATTCACCTGCAGGTGCCGATTATTCCGGTGGCCGTCGAGGGTTTCTACGACGCCTGGCCGCGCAATCGGGCTTTTCAGGGATTCAAGCCGCTGAAGATGGTTTTCGGCGATCCGATGCTTCCGCCGCCGGAGTCGGAAGCGTCCGAGGCCTCCTACGAAAAATTCACTGCTGACTTAAAAAAACGGATCGTGGAGATGTGGGAAGGACTGCGAACGCCTTAGCGGTGCGTTCTGCTCAGGCGCCTGCGACCGCAGCCTGGCGCTACTTAGCACGGGGATGCGTCTGGTCGTAAACCTGCAGCACGTGTTTCATCGAAAGCTGTGTGTAGCGCTGGGTCGTGGCCAGTCGCTCGTGGCCGAGTAATTCCTGAATGGCGCGCAGGTCCGCGCCCTCTTCCAGCATGTGTGTGCCGAACGCATGGCGTAAGGTGTGCGGATGCACGTCCGGCGAAAGCCCCTTGGCAACAGCAATCTTCTTGATGATGCGACCTACGCTGCGCGTGGTCAGCCGTCCCCCGCGCCGGTTGATGAGCAAAGCCGAGGAGTTCTTGCGGGTTTCCGCCAGCATCGCCTGCCGTGCCGGAAGATAAGCGGCCAGCGCGCTCTTCGCGGATCCGCCAAACGGAACGTATCGCTCCTTCTTCCCCTTGCCACGAATCAAGATTGCTTCCGCACTTAGACGAATGTCGTCGAGATTGATTCCGGTCAGTTCCGAATTGCGAATGCCGCACCCGTAGAGCAATTCGAGCATGAGCCGATCACGCTCGGGAAAGGCCGCGACCTCGGGCATTTGCCCATCCAACACGAAGTTCATTTCTTCAATAGTCGGCACGCGTGGTAACTTTTTCGGCAACCGCGGCGTCGCCACCAACTTTGCTGGATTCTGCTCGACCACTCCCTCGCGCGCCAGCCAGCGATACAGCGACCGCACCGCCGCCAGCGACCGCGCCACGGAAGTCTTGCCCAGCCCCTTTTCGTAAAGCTGCGAGAGAAATCCGCGAATCGCGATGTGGTCGATCGATTTCCATCCCCGTGACCCAGCGTAGGCAGCGAAGTTTGCCAAATCGCCGCTGTAAGCCTTGATCGTATGTGGCGAGGCATTCCTCTCCCGCAAGTGGCGGAGGAAGTCGGCTACGGCTTTCGAAACGATGGTCTTGTCGGGATTCATGTTTACTTCACCAACTCCACCACGGAGTCACGGAGACACAGAGAAAACAGAAGTTTGGAACATCTGACCGCGGCGAGAGTCTCGTTCGAACTCAAAACAGAAATTATGGTCTGCATTCCTCCGTGTCTCCGTGGTGAACCTCACTTCGCCTTCGCCCTCGGATGATGCTTCTGATACACGGTCCGCAGCCGATCCAGCGCCAGATGCGTGTAGATCTGTGTAGTCGAAATATCAGCATGCCCCAGAATCGTCTGCACGGTACGCAAGTCCGCACCGTTTTCCACCATGTGCGTGGCACACGAATGCCGCAGCATGTGCGGGGACGCGTGCCGTCCGGACGCAATCGATGATTCCCCCACCATCTGCCACACCCGCTGCCGCGTCAACCTGCGCCCACCTCGCGCGATAAACAAAAACGGCGAATTCCCGCCCGTGACCGCAAGTGCCGATGGGTGCCCCACCCTTCTCGCGTTCTTTGCGAGAGGGTGGGGATCTTTGACTTTTCTTTCCGCCAGCACGTTCCGCCCCTGTGCCAGATACTCCGACAACGCATCCTGCGCCGGTTTTCCCAGCGGCACAATGCGTTCCTTGTCCCCCTTGCCGCGCACCAGCATGTATCCCGACTCCAGCTTCAAATCCTCCAGCGTGGCGTTCACCATCTCCGAAACCCGCAGCGCCCCCGCGTATAAGAGTTCCAGCATCGCTCGATCGCGAGCCGCCAATGCTGCCGCATCTTTCGAGCTGCGATGCCCATTTGCCAACTGCGTAGCCGGAGACGCCAGCGTCGATTCCACCTCATCGCGAGCCAGCGACTTGGGCAGCACCTTCCACTGCCGCGGCGACTCAATGTTCAGCGTCGGATCGTGATCGATTCTCTTATCAAGCAGCAGATAACGATATAAATGACGCAACGCAGAAAGCTTTCGCCCCACACTGCGCCCGTCGACCTGATGCGAAAAAAGCTGCTGCAGGAATTCCCGCACATCGTTCCGCCGAGCGGTGAACAGAAGCCGCTTATGCTTCTCCAGGAACTCGGCGAACTGCAGTATGTCCGTCGTATAGGCGCTGATCGAATTCGCCGCCAGCCCTTTCTCGATGCGCAGGTAATCGAGAAAGCCGGAAAGCACGCGCGCATTCGCCTCGGGAGCCATAGCAAGAAGAGATTCAGTATGACGGTTATCGGACGCAAGCAAAAGTAATGAGGAGGATGCACGCCGGCCTCTGCCTGATCACGCCCCCTCCGCGCCGCTCACTTCCCGCAGTAACTCCACGGCATACAGCGCTCCTTCCGGCGTCTCCTCGTGCTTGAAATACGCAAAGACATCGCGCCCCGCAGCGATATGTAGCCGAATGCGGTCGATCATCGATCGCCGTTCTTCTCCCGTATAACTCGGTTTGCGAAAGCGGTAATACACAAAGCCGGCCGTCGCGACCTCGGGCGTGGTCAGCGTCTCGGTCTCGGCCACGCACAGCGCCACATTGCTCGCCTTCAGCAATTCCCAGGTCGAGTCGGTAAACCATGAGGCGTTTCGAAACTCAAACGCCGCCGGCACCGTACGCGGCAGGCTTGCCAGAAATTCTTTCAACAGCGCCACGTCAGCCTTCAAATTCGGCGGAAGCTGAAACAGCACAGGTCCCAGCTTGCCGACGGCGGCCAGCGGTTCAATGGTCGCCAGAAATCGCGCCACAAAGTCTTCCGCTCCCTTCAGTCGCCTGATATGCGTGATCATCTGGTGCGCCTTGATGCCGAAGCGGAAATGTGCCGGCGTATCATGCAGCCAGTTCTGGATGGTCGTTTCTTTGACCAGCTGCCGGAACGTGAAATTCACTTCGACGGTGTTGAGCTGCGTCGCGTAGTGGCTGAGGAATTTCTTCTGGGCCAGCTTGGCCGGATAAAAATCAGGCTTCCACGTCGAATAAGCCCATCCCGACGTTCCTGCAAAGAATTGCGGCATATATCACCGACGGACCGGGTACCCGATAAGGTCGGGTGCCCCATCCTAGCCGCGCTCTTTGCGGCTAGGGTGGGGATTTTCGAATGTATCAGGACTTAGCGAAACCGGGATTATACCTTGCCCGGCTTCTTCCGAACCGCGCTCTTCCGCGCAGATTTCTTCCCGGCAGTCTTTTTTCCGCCAGTCTTCCGTGGCGGGTCATCCTCCTCAGCCTGCGCCGCGATCTCGATTCCCTTGGGCGCTTCCGGCACGGCAGCTTTCAGATCCGGCAACCGCTGTTTCAGTTCAAGCACCGGCTCAAACAAGTCGCCCAACTTCTCAACCCGCGCAACGACCTGAGGCGCTTCGAACACCAGCAGACGTGCGTCTTTCTTCTTGAGCGCCCGCTCGACTTCCTCCCACGTGACCGGAGTCGAAACCGTGGGATGCTCGCGCGCCCGCAGCGAATACACCGCCACCGTCGTCTTGTGCTCGTCATTCTGGCTCCAGTCGACAAACACTTTTCCCGTGCGGGCCTGCTTGCTCATCTCCGACAACACCAGATCCCGATGATCATGTTCCAGCAGTTGCGCCAGCGCGTGCGAAAACATCTTGGTCGCGTCGTAAGTCGTCGGCGTGTTCAGCGGAACGTAAATCT
>PMUM01000034.1 GCA_003166855.1 Acidobacteriaceae bacterium
TACCCCTGTCTACGCTTCACTGAGTTCCTCGCGGTAGCAGCGCAAGACTCGGGGCCGAGCGGATCGCTAGTCCTTTCTCGTAAGAATTTTGCATTCTCTACTTCATACCGGTTTATCCCGGCGCACAAAAATCCCCATTACGCTCAAAACCCCTGGCCTGATAACGTCAGTTACCGCGCAATCACGGTCGGTATCGTGCAAAACAAAAGTCGCCCAGATTTTGGACGACTTGTGTTGCTTGCGATTTGTCTTCCTTGCGCGGGAAGGCGTGGCCGCTCTTACGGCTGATAAATCTGCACGTTGTTGAGGACGGTGCCAGCCCAGCCGACTGCTCCGCCGAAGCAGTACAGTTTCCCGTTATACACGGCAGAAGCGGCCCACATCGTGCCCTGTGGCATGGGAGCCAGCGTCGTCCAGGTATTATCGGATCCGTCGAATGATTCGGTCACGGTCAGAATCGAACTCCCCCCTACGTAGCCACCGGCGACGTACAGTTGTGAACCGATGGAACCGCCGCACGCGGCATCCCGGGGCGTGGGGTCGGGCGCTCCGGTCTCCCACTTATTGGTGGAAGGGTTGTAGCCTTCGATGTCTCCGTTGGGTCCGTCGCCGCCGTTGAATCCGTGGGAGGTATCTCCGTCCGCGGCCCAAATCCGGGTTCCGATCAGCCCGACTGTTGGGCAGGACCTCCCAATACGCAGAGGCGCCTCTTCCGTCCAGGTATCGGTCGCGGGATTGTAGCTGTCGACGTTTTTGAGGCGGGTCCAGTCAATATCGCCGCCGATCACATAAATGGTGTTGTTCTTCGCCACCACCGCCCCCGAGCACTGCGTCTCCGTAGGCATCGGCGACTTTGCAGACCACGTCTTCGTCTGCGGGCTGTAGGCCCAAACCGTATTGAGATACGTGGATCCCCCTACGCCGCCGAAGACGTACAAGACATTGTTCACGACTGCGGCAGACGGATTAAAGATTGGCTCGGGCAGGGGCACGCCCTTGCTCCAGGTGTTCGATGCCGGGTTGTAGACCAGGGTGTCGAGAACGCCCGTGCCATTCCAGTCGCTATACCCGCCGACCACATAGATCCGTTTCCCGAGCACTGCCGCGGCCGCACCTATCATGGCCTTCGGCATCGGCGTGCCGCTGCTCCATGTGTCGTGGGTAACTGCCGGATAATCCTGTGCGACCACCGACGAAGCCATGCTCATCGACAGAAGCGTTGCGATACACGCCAGACCAATCTGTTTGCTAGCTCGGTTCAAAAGCATCTGTGTGTACGTCATGCTGCCCTCCTAAGACAAGCTGGTGTTGGACTGAGTGATTCGCGAAAACTTAGAGAGGTCTCGTCGGAGAGGGTGTGCATCCCGTGGCGGGGAGTGCTCTTCGGAGAGGCGAGTACCACGCCGCGATCTTCGTTGAGGGACGGCGTGATTGTCAGTGACTCCCGTCACAGTTTGCTTATTCGATGCGAATGAATTTGCACTTGGGCCAAGTATGGTTGGCGTAAAATCGCGTGGCTGTTGAAAAACTCACTCACCAGAAAATGGCCGAAAAAACTTTGCGTCAGGAAGCCCTACAAACGACTTCCTCAATTTTCTAGACATTCTGTATCCCCCAAATTTTGGCCGTTTGGGAGGAAACTGGACTTTTTCAACACCCACTCTCGGTTACACTCATTGGAGTCACTGAGCGCTATCGCCTGTGGCTGTTGAAATCGCCGCACACGCGAAATGAAAGAACAAAGAATGATGGCGAACACACTATTCATTCGAATGACGATCTGCAGCATTCTGCTCACTGCGTTTCAGTGCGTCCAGGCCCAGACGATCAGATGGGCTGGACATACCTGGAAAGTCACCAGCGGTGGTATGGCAGGCGTCGCTCCCGGGAATCCGGCCAATGTCGATTTCAACCCGGACGGATATCTACATCTCCAGATCGCCAAGCGTGAGGGAAAATGGACTGCCGCGGAGTTGTTTACGACCGACAATATGGGATATGGGACGTACCAGTGGGTTATCCAGGGCGACGTCTACAACATGGATCAGACAACGGTACTCGGACTCTTCACCTATGGGCCCACTCAGCACATTGGCGCCGACGCAGAGAACGAAATTGATATTGAATTTTCCCAGTGGAACAAGACTTGTCACGGCTGTGATGCCGACTTTACAGTTTATCCATCCACGGGAAACCGCAAGCCGAATGGCGTTTCCAGCTGGGAAGACAACTTCCAAGTCAGCGGTGGAAACCTTACTACGGCAAGGATGGAGTGGAGATCCGATCGCGTCGTGTTCACGCTAATGAATGGCGTTCATCCAATGGGATCTGTTGCCGATGTCATCAAGACCGAAACCTATTCTTCGAACACGACCAACATTCCGCAAACGGCCGCCCCAGTAGGCATCAATCTCTGGTGCTTCAAGGGGACGCCTTCAAGAAATCAGTCGGCAATCATTCGCGATTTTCGATTTGTTCCGCACTGAGCCTAAAAGCAGGCGAATCTGGAGCTAAGGGGAACTTGGGGGGATCCCGAGGAGAACGCTTCTGGTTCGGCAACTGTTGAAATATCGCCATTTCACTCATCGAGG
>PMUM01000029.1 GCA_003166855.1 Acidobacteriaceae bacterium
AGAGTGTTCCTGGCCCGGATCACTTCCTGCTGTCGCTCCGCCATTCGGACCTTCGCTGTCAGCAGGTCTGACTCCACCGTCAGCCCACTGTCGAATCTCGCCTGGCTACGGCCCATGATCGAGCTGGCAGTTTTCGCCGACTGCTCGGCAACTTCCAGTTCCTTGGCTGCCAATAGAACGTCGTAGTAGGAACCGACCACCCGGAAGACAATCTCCTGATCCGTGCGATCTAACTGGTGCGCTGCAGCTTGGTTGATTTGTTTAGCCTGATTGATGCCGTGCCAAGTGGCGAATGAGTCGAAGAGGTTCCAGGTCCCACCAAACCGCGTGTTGAAGTTGCCTAAAGGGAGCGGCGTATTCAGCTTGTTCAGTGTGAAGTCGGCCTCGGTAAAACGCTGCTGCCGAAGCTTGCTGCCGAACACATAGACCGGGTCATCACCGCGAGTCGCTGTTTCGGAAAAATTCAAGTGAGGCATGAGGAACGAGCGTGCCTCACGAACTCCGGCAGAGGCAGCCTTCGTGTCTGCGATAGCTGCCTTGCGCAGTGGGTTTTTCTCCAGCCCCATTGTCACTGCCTGCTGCAGAGTGAGAGAAGAAGGCTGGGCCTCTTGCTGAGCCGAAGCCGACATGCAAGTCAGCCACAGCGTGGCGAAGCTCAGAACCACCTTGAACAAGGCTTTCAACCTTGCACTCCGATGGCCTGAGCTGGCTTCATCCACTCAGTCTTGTCTTCGACGATTTCGTATGTTGTGTGAAAACTCGCCGTCTTCTGCAACATCGCCCCCACCGAGCAGTATTTCTCTTCGGAGAGGCGGATGGCCTCCTCCAGCGCCGCTACGTCCATTTCAAGGCCGGTGACTACATGGTGGATTCTCACTGCCGTGAACACCTGGGGTGGGCGTTCCGCTTGATCGGCCTCGACTCGCACCTCGTAACCGGTGACTCTTTGGTGATACTTCTGGCGGAGGACGGTGACGACGTCGAACGCCGTACACCCGGCCAGTCCAGCGGCAACCAGTTCAATCGGCTTTGGGCCGGTACCTCCGGCCACATCGTCCATCAGCAGGTAGTGGCCGCTTCCCGTCTGAGCCACAAATTGGCGCTGCTGCTTAAGTGGTTGAGTCAGTTCGACTTTGGCTGTGATCATGATTGCCTCCTGCTGTTCGTGTCGACCAAGCACACGAATAAATGCAAGAAGTTGGATTTTGTTACAGAGAAAATCGGGCGGGGGAACCTGGCTGGCGTAAGGAGGACTACTACTTCGGTCTGACTACCGCGAGGGCCTGTTCGTAATTCTTCAGTAGTTGCTTGCGGAGCCGGACGGCCTTTTTACTCGCAGGGCGCTCCGCCGGGGACGTTCGGCACTGCTCAATGGTCGCTTCGAGACTGGAGAGGAACGCCTTGCAAGGTTGGCAACCGCCCAGGTGCCGCTCCAGTTCCTCACAAAGGGAATCATCCAATTGCTCGTCGAGATAGTTCGAGAGCTCGGCAAACATAGCCTTGCAGCGGGCAGGTCTGGGTTGTTCGTTGCCTCGCTGTTCTTGGGAAGACGCCCTGGAAGCGACGGCTGCTCTCCCGGAGCGTGGTTTCAACCCTTTCATCAATTCCTTCCGGACAAACAACCTCGCACGGTGTAGACGAACCCTCACTGTTCCAGAACGTAGCCCGGTGATCTCGGCCACCTCTTCGTCGGTCAGCCCCTCCATGTCGCGCAGCACCAAGACAATGCGGTATTGTGGCGGCAGTTGCTGAATGGCGTCTCGCAACCGTCCCGCTTCCTCACTCCGAATGGCGAATGCTTCGGGGTTGATGCCGCCATTCGTCCCCAGTTTCTCAAGTTCCTTCCGATCCGGCATCAGTTCTTCCAGAGAGAGATCTGGATTCGGAGCAAACTTGCTCCGGCGCCGACTCATCAGGCAGCGGTTCTTTGCCACCTTATAGAGCCACACCACGAGCGCCTTGGGACTGTCGAATTTGGGCAGGTGCGGAACCGATTTCAACAGCACTTCTTGCATGGTATCTTCCGCGTCCTCGCGCTGGCCGCAGACGCGCATGCTAAAAGAGAACACGGTACTTTGGAGCAGAGCCAGAGCCTGCTCCAACGCCGCATCGTCACCCCGTTGCAGGAGTTGTACGGCTTGTTCTATCTCAGAACGCATTGCCGTAAATGTAGCACGGCCACTTCTGGCCAGCTTGATCCTGAATTCCGTTTCTCTACACAGACCAGGTGGACCCGATAAGGCTGTAAGCCAAAACTAACAGCACAATTGACGCGATGACGACGTACATGCGATCGTGCTCCTCTGCAAATCCAAAGATCGAGAAGGCTACACGCGCGACCGGAGTCGCGATGAGGAACAGCAGTCCCAGCTGGATGATGCCTCTGCCCCGCAGCGCTAGCGCATCACGGAGGATGCCTCTGACGCTGCGAAGGTCTGAAGGCTCGCCACGGAACACCCGGTACTGAGTGGGAGAGTGGCCATGCCGCAGCAGATAGATGACGGCACCAAACAATACAATGAGCGCAGAGAGCACCACCCCGGAGCGGAGCAGGTTGCCAATAACGACGTCCATCCGTCTATCGGTCCAACCTCGGTCACTTGCCATATCAAATCCTCCCCGAAAGTCCCTTGTATAGCATCTCGATTCCAAGGACCACAATCACGATGCTGAACACCCGGCGCAACCACTTGGTGTCCGCTTTGACGAGAACCCGCGTGCCCAACAGCGATCCGGCAAGAACGCCTAGCACAACGGGCATGGAAAGAC
>PMUM01000176.1 GCA_003166855.1 Acidobacteriaceae bacterium
GGTTGCGGATGGGAAAGTTCTGAGGCGCGGCAAACGTTCCCAAGGGAAATTCGGAAATCAGGGCACCCCCGAACGCCAGAATCTGCTCCGACAGTCGCGAGTTTTCTTTGGGATAGATCACGTCGACGCCGGTGCCAAACACCGCAACCGTCTTGCCTTTGGCGGAGATCGCGCCGCGATGGCTGGCGGTATCGACGCCGCGCGCCATGCCACTAATAATGACCAGCCCTTGCGCGGCGAGGTCGCACGCCAGACGCTCGGCCATGCCGGAGCCATAGGGCGTGGGGTGGCGCGTCCCAACCATGGCGATGCCGGGCTTGGTCAGCACGTCGGGATTGCCGCGGACGCGGAGGATCAGCGGCGGATCGTAGATTTCCTTCAGGCGCGGCGGGTACGAAGGATCTTCCATCGAGAGCAGGGTGATGTCCGCCGCGGCGGCCTGGGCGATCTCTTCCCGCGCCAGTTCCGCCGACTTGCCTGTCGCCAGCGACTGGGCAGAAACGGCTTGAATGCCGGTGCTCTCGAGTTCGGTCAAGGAAGCGCGGAAGACGGCCTCTGGAGAGCCGAAATGCTCAACCAATTTGCGCGACTTCGTCGGGCCGAGGCCGGGGGTCAGCGAGATGGCCAGCCACTCCAAAAGGTGAGTCGCGGCGGGGGACACTGCGGCATTCGACAAATTACGCTCCGAGCGGACCCTAATTAGACTCAGCGACGAGGCAGGGCGTCAAGGTCACATGTCACAATGGGTTTGTTAAAATTGTGGAAAATGCGACGTTTACGTATTTCCGCCATTTCTTACCTGAATACCGCCCCCCTAATGTGGGATTTCGAGCATGGAGACGCCGGGCGCGACTTCGATATCTCCTACACGCTGCCTTCGTCTTGTGCCCGGGCCTTGGCCGAGGGTACGGCTGACATCGGCATTATTCCGGCGGCGGCATACGCCGAGATTCCTGGACTGCAAGTGCTGCCTGAAGTCGCGATTGCGTCGCGGCGGGCGGTACGGTCGATTCTGCTGGTCAGCAAAGTCCCGATCGAAAAGGTTCGGACCGTTGCACTCGACACTTCGTCGATGACGTCAGTCGCGCTGACGAAGGTTTTGTTCGAAAGGTGGCTGGGCGGGGGCCGGACATACACGGCGATGGCGCCGAATATCGACGCGATGCTCGCTGGAAATGATGCGGGACTCGTCATCGGTGACCCAGCTCTGAAGATTGACCGCAAGCGCTACGAGACAATCGATCTGGCGGAAGAATGGATCCGTCTCACGGGCAAGCCCTTTGTCTTCGCGTTCTGGGCGGTGCGAAGCGATGCCTTGAAGGAAGCGGCTCCGTCTCTGGATTTACCGGCGGTATTTCAGCAATCGCGCGATCATGGACTGGAGCCATCCAGCCTGAGCCAGATCGCACGCGAATGGGCTTCGCGGCTGGATGTCGGCGAGGCTGAGGTGCGGAGCTATCTGACCCAGAATATTCACTACCAACTCGATCCGGGGTGCCTGGAGGGCTTGCAGTTGTTCTATCAGTACGCGGCAGAGATTGGGGCCTTGCCCGCGTCGCCGGAACTGCAGTTCGTGGATGCGACGAATGCAGTGGTGCGGTAGATATTTGTACGTACACTTTCGTACTATGTATTTGCACGTACCAAGAACGGGCAGGCTCGAACTGGCGCTCGGGGCGTCCGGATTGTCGCCTACAATGCCCTTTCCCGAGGCGGAAACGGCCCTAGGAGCGAGGATCTTTATCTGGGGCAGGAAGTTACCTCATCCGCCCGAAAAAAATCGCACCCTGCGCCTTGTAGCGCTTTTTTGCGAATTATCAATCGCTTCCACGAAGGCTCAACGACTTAGGGACAATGAGCGACTGAGCGACGGGGCCTTTGAGCCCTAGTCGCCCCGAACCTCTCAATGAGCTAAGCTGGAAACTGCGCCTTTTGCCGAGTACGACTTCATGAATCTGTTCCAGCCCATCCCGAATGCCGGTAGCGTGGCCGACACGGCTCGTCCGCTGGCGGATCGGATGCGTCCGCGAACGCTGGACGAGTACGCCGGCCAGGAACACCTGATTGGGCCTGGCAAGCCGCTGCGCACACAGGTCGACCGCGACGATACGGGGTCTCTGATCTTCTGGGGGCCGCCGGGCACGGGCAAAACCACGCTCGCGAAAATCATCGCGAATATGACCAAGGCGGAGTTCATCGAGTTCTCCGCCGTGCTGGCCGGGATCAAAGAAATCAAGCAGGTGATGGCCGATGCCGAGCGCGCTCGGCAATATGGCACGCGCACGATTGTGTTCATCGACGAGATTCACCGCTTCAACAAGACCCAGCAGGATGCGTTTCTGCCCCACGTGGAGAAAGGCAACATCCGGCTGATCGGGGCAACGACCGAGAATCCTTCGTTCGAGATCAACTCGGCGTTGCTTTCGCGCTGCCGCGTCTACGTACTGAAGCCGCTCACCGAGGATCAGATTGTGAATCTTCTCAGGCGCGCTCTCACCGATCACGAGCGCGGCCTCGGCGATAAGAATCTGGCGGCCTCGGACGATGTGCTGAAGAAAATCGCCAGCTACACCAGCGGCGATGCGCGTAGCGCCTATAACGTCTTGGAGGTGGCCGCCGGGCTAGCGCAGAAAAACGCGAGTGGCGAACTGGAAATCACCGACGACATCGTTCGCGACGCGCTGCAGAAACGCATTCTGCTCTACGACAAGACCGGAGAGGAACATTACAACCTGATTTCCGCGCTGCACAAATCAGTGCGTAACAGCGATCCGGATGCGGCGCTGTACTGGCTCGGACGCATGCTCGAAGCTGGAGAGGATCCGTTGTATGTCGCGCGGCGCGTTGTGCGCATGGCGGTGGAAGACATTGGCCTCGCCGATCCGAATGCGCTTGCGTTGTGCATGGCGGCCCGCGACGCGGTTGACTTCATCGGCATGCCGGAGGGCAATCTGGCGCTGGCGCAGGCTGTCGTGTATCTCTCGGTCGCACCCAAGTCGAACGCTCTGTACACCGCTTACGGCGAAGTGCAGCAGGACGTCGAACAGACTGCGGCCGATTCCGTGCCGCTGCACCTGCGCAACGCACCCACCAAACTTATGAAGGGACTCGGATACGGTCATGGATACCAGTACGCGCACGACCTCGAAGGCAAAGTGGCCGACATGCAATGTCTGCCTGATAATCTCAGTGGCCGCATCTATTACCGGCCCACGAATGAGGGCATTGAGAAGCGCATTCGAGAGCGGATGGAAGAGGTCAAGCGCCAGCGTTCACGGGCCAGCGCGGGCAGCGCACCGCCGCTAAAGAAAGAATCTTAACGGTTTCATGCGACATCTCATTTGACATCAGCAGGGGCGTGGTTCCGCCACCTTCCGCAAGAAGGATTGGATCCTATGGCAACGTTTCCTAGTGCCGCCGGCAACGAGATTGTCCACGTCCGTGCTCTGCCCTCCGATCTTGTCGACGACCTGCAGCGTGTGCAAAAAGCCGCGCAAAGAATCACGTCGATTCTCGATCTCGATCAACTGATTGACAGCGTGGTCAACGAAGTGGCGGAGTCCTTTGGATGCGTGGAAGCCGGTGTCTATCTGCACGACGAGGATCGCGGTGATATGGTGCTGGCTGGCGTGCGCGGGTGCAAAGAGCACAGCAAAGGACATCGCCTGAAGATCGGCCGCGAGGGCATGGTGGGCTACGTCGCTTCGACCGGGCAGACGCGGTACGCGCCGGACGTTCGTCTTGACCAGTACTACATGGCGTGCGCGCCGGGAACGCTCTCGGAAGTGGCCATTCCCCTGCGCGTGGGCGAGCACCTCGTGGGCGTGTTCACGGCGTCGCATCCCGAAGTGGATGGCTTTCCCCGTCAGCAATTGAGAATTCTGCAAGCGCTGTGTGACCACGTTGCGGTCGCCGTTCATAACGCACGGCGCTTTCAGTCGGAGCGCGCGGAACGCGCGGCCATGGACCGGGAGGCCGAGGAAGCGCGAACTATTCAGCAGGCGCTGTTGCCGAAGAGTTCTCCTTACATTCCCGGGTTTGTGGTTTCAGGACTCAGCGTGCCAGCGCGTGCGGTAGGCGGCGACTGGTATGACTTCATTCCCTTCCCGGACGGGCGCTGGGGCCTGGTGTTGGCCGACGTTTCTGGCAAAGGAACCGCCGCAGCGTTGCTGATGTCTGCGACGCGCGGCGTCTTGCGCTCGCTGGCCGAGGCGTGCTGCACTCCGGGCGAAGTGCTAACGAAACTGAACCAGTTGCTGGTGGATGATTTTCCGGCGGGGAAATTCGTAACGATGGTCTACGCCGTGCTCGACCCCGCGACGAGCACTGTGGTGTTTGCCAACGCGGGACATTTGCGCCCGCTATTCATCGACAAAGATGGCGAGCACTTCCTCGATACGGAGCGCGGGCTGCCTTTGGGCCTCGGTTGCGGGGATTATTCCGAAACGCAGGTCACGTTGTCCGAGGGATCGAAGCTCATCTTTTACAGCGACGGAATCACCGAAGCGGAGAACGCGAACTCGGAAGAATACGGCCTCTGCCGTCTGGCAGAACACGCGGTCAAGCCGGGAGCGTCGGCGGTGAGCATCGTGGATAACGTACGATCGTTCGTCAATGGTTCCAGTCTGCGTGACGATGCCAGTGTGGTGTTTGTAGGCGTCGGGCGCTAGTTCGTCTCGCTCCCAACCCACGACGCAAGCCTTCTCGCTCAGGCCCTTCTTAATTGACCGTCCCTGGTTATCCCAGTCAT